>JBBRIY010000189.1:0-5733 GCA_038220215.1 Propionibacteriales bacterium | reverse complement strand
ACGCACCTGCCCGAGGCCGATGTTGGCGAACAGGGCGTTGCACAGGCACTTGCGGCCCGCCAACTCGGCCTCGTCGCCACCCTTCTTCAGGTACATGTGTGCCGGCTCGGACGCGCAACGGTAGAGGATCGAGCCATCCGGACGCTCGGCCGGGGTGCGCAGGTAGCCCAGGTCGCAGATGCGCTCGCGCGCTTCGTAGTTGCCCTCCTCGGACAAGGTGTCGCTGAGTTCTGCGACCTTGAACGGGAAGCCGGTGGGGGAGGCCCGCGGGTCGTTGCGGACAACGAGCGTTTCATCGCCCAGCTGGGAGACAAGTTGCGCCTTCAGGTCCGGACGCAGCCCCGACTCGTGCGACATGGCGAACAACGTGCCGATCTGGACGCCGGCGGCACCGGCCGCGCGGGCCTCGGCGACCTTTTCCGGGGTGGCGTAGGCGCCGGCAAGCCAGAACGGGAGCCCGGTGAGCGCGACCTTCGCCAGGTCCGCGTCGTCGCGGGGGCCGTAAATCGGCTCGCCCTCGTCGTCCAGCACCATCTTTCCCCGGGGCGGCGCGCTGTGCCCGCCTGCCCGAGGACCCTCGACGACGAAGCCGTCCGGCCTGATCTCGGGATCCTTGCTGAGGTAGGTCGCGAGGACGTGCACCGAGACGATCGCGAGGAATTGGGGGCGTCGCAGCTTCGGCAGGTCGGCGCCGAGGTAGGTCACCGGGTCGAGCGAAGCGCGGTGCACCTTGGTCGCCCCGGCGACGTCGATGGTCAGATGGCCGGTGCGGCCGGACGCGAACTCGGTGAGCAGCCGCGGAATCTCGCGCGGGACGCCGGCGCCCATGATCACGTAGTCGACGTCGGCGAGCATGGCCCCGAGGATCGCGGAAGCATTGGCGGTCTGGATCTTCTCCAGCATGTTGATGCCGACCACGCCGTCGTGACCCTCCTTCGCCAGCCAGACCTCAGCGAAGTTGCCGCACAGGCTCAGCTCGATCGCCGCGCGGCCCGGCGAGATCGTGAGCGTGGGGTGCGGACGGTAGGGCTTGTCCGCCTCGCGTCCGCCCTCGATGAAGTAGCTGTCCAGGACGCGCTGCGCCATCGCGGGGGACGGGAAATGGGCCAGCGCGCGGCGCATGTGGCCGCCGTCGTCACCGTCGGAGAGGGTGCGGGCCAGAACTCCGTCGAGGGCGGTGCCAGAGACCACTCCGAGCTGCCCGGCCCTGGACACTTCGCGCGCCAACTGCCACGAGGAGACGGCAATGCCCATGCCCCCCTGAATCACCACTGGCGGGGTCGGGTGGGGCACCGGAACTCCTAAGGTAAAGGTTTCGATAATCTACGGTAGCGTAACTTACTGTTCCGTAGGTAATTGGTTCGGCACTGGCGCCCATCGGCCAGCGGGTATCGTGCAGCCCATGACGCAGCCGCCGGTGGCCTACCCCTGCTATCGCCACCCCGCCGCCGCGACCTACATCCGGTGCCAGCGCTGCGGCCGTCCGATCTGCGGCGAATGCATGATCAGCGCAGCCGTCGGCTTCCAGTGCCCCGAGTGCGTGTCGGCGGGAGCGAAGCAGACCCGGCAGAACGAGGGACCCTACGGTGGCAGCCGTTCTGCCAACCCGTCGCAGACCACCATCGTGCTGATCGCTCTCAATGCCCTCGTCTGGGCGGCCATCTCCGCAACCGGGGGAGCTCTCAGCCGGCTGGTCGACATCCTTGCCCTGCTACCGGTCGGACGGTGCCTCTCGGCCGCGGACGCACGGAGCTACTACCCCGACGTCGGCGCCGATGCCTGCCGGCTGATGGCTGACGGCAGCTGGCAACCCGGGGTCGCCGAGGGCGCGTACTGGCAGCTGCTCACCAGCGCCTTCACCCACATCGAGATCTTCCACATCGGCCTGAACATGCTGGCCCTGTGGTTCCTCGGCCCGAGCCTGGAGCGGGCGCTGGGCCGCGTGCGGTTCCTCGCGATCTACCTGATCTCGGCACTCGCTGCGTCCGTCGTGGTGCTGTGGCTGTCGGATCCGAGCAGCTCGGCGCTCGGCGCCTCGGGGGGCGTGTTCGGCCTGATCGGCGCACTGCTGGTGCTGGCCTACAAAGTGCACGGCGACGTCCGCAGCGTTCTGATCTGGCTGGGTATAAACGTGGTCTACACCTTCATCGGCCCCGGCAGCATTTCCTGGCAGGGCCATCTCGGCGGTCTGCTCGGCGGGCTGGCTGCGGCAATCATCGTCGCCTACGTCCCGAAGGCCGGCCGTTCGCGCTCGCAGTTGCTCGGTCTGCTCGGCCTCACCGCGCTGCTGCTGGCGCTGACGGTCGTCCGGGTCCTGCAGCTGTCCTGACCTGACTTCTTAGGAGAACTCAATGGAATACCGCCTTCTCGGCCGTAGCGGCCTCGCCGTCTCCCGGCTCTGCCTCGGCACGATGACCTTCGGCAACGAGACCGATCTCGCCGGAGCCTTCGTACAACTGGACGCCTTCGTAGATGCCGGCGGGAACTTCATCGACACCGCCGACGTCTACTCCAAGGGCGTCTCGGAGGAGATCATCGGCGCGTGGCTGGCCGACCGCCCCGGCGTCCGCGACCAGGTCGTGATCGCCACCAAGGGACGCTTCCCGATGGCAGCCCACGCCAACGGTGTCGGCCTGTCGCGTCGCCACCTCAGCGACGCCCTGAATGCCAGCCTCAGCCGGCTCGGCATCGAGAGCATCGACCTGTACCAGCTGCACTCCTGGGACCCGCTGACCCCGATCGATGAGTACCTGCGCTTCGTCGACGACGCGGTGAGCGCCGGCAAGGTGCACTACTTCGGGCTGTCGAACTTCACCGGCTGGCAACTCAGCGCCGTGTCCGAGCGGGCCCGAGCCCACGGCTGGACCTCGCCGGTCTCCTTGCAGCCGCAGTACAACCTGCTCACCCGGCACATCGAGCTGGAGATCACCGGGGCCTGCGCCGAGTACGGGCTGGGACTGATTCCGTGGAGTCCCCTGGCCGGCGGCTGGCTTACAGGCAAGTACTCCCGCGACAACGCGCCGTCCGGGGCAACGCGGTTGGGCGAGAACCCGTCCCGTGGCATGGAGGACTACCGCCGCCGCAACACCGACCTCACCTGGCGCATCCTCGACGTGGTGGCCGAGGTCGCGGACGCGTCCGGTCTGACGATGGCCCAGGTGTCCCTGGTCTGGCTGGCTGACCGTCCGCTGGTGACCGCGCCCATCCTCGGCAACCGCACGCTGGAGCAGCTGGCCGGGTCGCTGGAGATCGCGGAGGTCCACCTCGACCCCGCCCTCACCGCAAGGCTCGACGAGGTCAGCGCCCCGGTGATGCCCGACTACCCCTACGGAGAACTGGGCCTCGACCAGCGCAGTCGCACCCTCTCCTGACCGCTGGCAGCGGCGCGAGCTAGACTCGAGACGCGATCCAGGCCGGGTTCAGAAGACCCGAATCGCGCCGTCGAACGGACTCGCAATGCTCTACTTCGTCGCCGTCATTGTCGTGGCGCTCCTCATCCTGGTCGGCCTGGCGCTGCGTATCGTCAAGCAGTATGAGCAGGGCGTCCTGTTCCGCTTCGGGCGGGTGGTCGCGATCCTGCAACCAGGGCTGCGATTCATCATTCCCTTCGTCGACGTGCTGCATAAGGTGTCGCTGCGGATCGTGACGATGCCCATACAGTCGCAGGGCATCATCACCAAGGACAACGTCAGTGTTGACGTGTCCGCGGTCGCCTACTACCGGGTCACCGACGCACGGAAGGCCGTCCTCGCAATCGAGAACATCCGCTCAGCGATCGACCAGATCGCCCAGACCACACTGCGGAAGGTGGTCGGCCAGCACACGCTCGACGAGACCCTCTCAGAGACCGACCGGATCAACCTCGACATTCGCGAGATCCTCGACATGACCACGCTCGACTGGGGCGTCGAGGTGACCCTGGTGGAACTCAAGGACATCCAGCTGCCCGAGGGCATGAAGCGCGCCATGGCCAAGCAGGCCGAGGCTGAGCGGGAGAAGCGCGCGAAGATCATCAACGCCGAGGGTGAGTTCAAGGCGGCCGCCGCCCTCGGGGACGCCTCCGACATCATGATGGCCCACCCGCTGGCGCTGCAGTTGAGGAACCTGCAGAGCCTCGTCGAGATCGGCGTCGACAAGAACACCACCGTCGTCTTCCCTGCGCCGATCATGACAACGATCAGCGAGCTCAGCACCTTCATTGAGCGGGAGAAGGTGGCAGCAGCCGCGCATCCGGTCCCACCGCTGACGGCGCCCGCCGCCGTGAGCGCAGCTCCGCCGGCTCTCGAGGCGTCCGATCCCCCCGCGCTGACGGAGGCAAGCACTGCGGACGCCGTGCCGGAGCCGGCGGAGTGGCCGAGCGTTAACCGCTGACGGTCGCCTTGCGCTTGTTCGAGATCAGGCTGGTCGTGATGACGATCGCGAGAATGCCGACAATGACGCCGAGGGACACCAGGGTGTCGATCTCGGGCACCCAGCTCCAGACCCCGTGCGCCCAGTGCATGACGAGCTTTGCACCGATGAAGGCGAGGATCGCCGCCAGCCCGTAGCCCAGGTGCACCAGGGCGCCCAGGGCACCCTCGAGCACGAAGTAGAGGGCTCGCAGGCCGAGCAGCGCGAAGGCGTTCGTGACGAACACCAGGTACGCGTCGCCGGTGATGCCGTAGACCGCGGGCACGGAGTCGACAGCGAACACCACGTCCGTGGCAAGGATCGCGAGGGTCGCGAGCGCCAGCGGGGTGATGGCCCGCCTGCCGTTCTCCACGATGGTCATGTGTGAGCCGCGGTAGCCGTCGGAAACCGGCCAGAAGCGCCGGGCCAGCCTCACGATGCGCAGGTCATTCGGATGGATCTCGTGCTCGGACGGGTTCAGGGTGTCCCGCAGCACCTTGACGGCCGTGGCCACCAGGATTGCGCCGAACAGCAGGAACGTCCATGAGAAGTTGGCCAGCATCGCTGCGCCGAGGGCGATGAACACCCCGCGCAGCACCAGCGCACCGGCAACGCCGATCAGCAGCACGCGCTGTTGCAATTCCCGCGGCACGGCGAACGAGCTCAGCAGGAGCATGAACACGAACAGGTTGTCCACGCTGAGCGACTTCTCGACCAGGTACCCGGCGTAGAACTCCAGGCCGCGCTGGGAGCCGAAGGCCTGCCAGATCCAGACGCCGAAGGCCAGCGGGAGGGCGATGTAGAACGCCGACCAGGCGAGGGCCTCCTTCATGAAGACCTCGTGTGGCTTGCGGGTGATCAGGAAGTCGAGGCCGAACAGCACAAGCACGGCAGCGATGGTGATCGCCCACAGCTCCGGTGAGCCGATCGCGATCTCGAGGGTGGAATAAGTCATTGGGGTCCCGTCACAGCTGGTTCTGTGAGGTCTCCTTCACCGTCTCCGGTGCATCTGCGGGGACGCGATCGCGCGTCCGTAGTGGCCAACAGATGGCTTGGGAAGTACTCCCCTCGCGAAGCAGTCTAGCGGGACGCGTCAATTCGCCGCCCTTGCCGCGGTGGCCCGCCCGACATCAACGGTGGTGTCGCCGCGCGGGACGCTCAGGCTTGTTCGATGCGGATGGTGTTCCCGGCCAGGTCGCGAACGGCGAAATCGCGGGCGCCCCAGAACTGCTTGGTCGGCTCCTCGAGCACCTCGACTCCGGGGGCGGCCGCAACCTTCTCGAAGGTGCTGTCGAGGTCGTCGGTGCGGAAGTTGATCGTGCCCAGTTCGCCCTTGGCGAGCAT
>JBBRIY010000188.1:0-5740 GCA_038220215.1 Propionibacteriales bacterium | reverse complement strand
CGGCCACCCGAACCGGGCAGAAGCCATCGCCGCGCGACACCGGTCCCGCGCCTCGTACAGGGCGGCGTCCGGAAGGCCGACCATGATGGTCTTCGGCAGGCCACTGCTGATCGCCGCCTCGACCTCGACCATCGTGCCCTCCACGCCCACCAGAGCAACCGACCACGCCCGGGCCTGGCTCACCGGCCGATGCCCGGTACGTGGGTGATGATCGGTGGCGCCTCACGCGACAACAGCACACCCACCCCGTCGAACCGGATGTGGGCGACCGGCTCGGTCTGTGCCCGTAGCCAGTGCAGTGCCACTTCACGCAGTTTGGCCACCTTGGCCGACGTAATGCCTTCCAGTGGCTGGCCGAAGCCGAGGCCGGTGCGGCACTTCACCTCGCAGAAGACCACCACCGGCTCGGGGACGGGGTCGATGGCGATGATGTCGAGTTCGCCGGCCGGGCAGCGCCAATTGCGCTCCAGGACCCGCCAGCCAAGCCCGGTCAGGTACCGCGCAGCCAGCTCCTCTCCCACGTGCCACACCTCAACCCTGCCCATGGCCACCACCTCCACCGGGGACTATCGGCACCAGCGTGCCGATACGGTCACCAGATCGGGCCCTGTGGATGGACCATCGCGTCATCCACAGGCGCGAACGGCGAGCTCAGTCGCGATTGAGAGCTAGGCAGGACTCAGAGGTTGTCGGGGACCTTCAGGTCGCTGTGCGCGATCTCCTCGATGGAGACATCGCGGAAGGTGAGCACCTTGGCGCTCTTCACAAACCGCGCCGGCCGGTACATGTCCCACACCCAGGCATCTCCCATGGACACCTCGTAGTACACGTCACCGCCCTCGGTGCGGACCTTCAGGTCGACCGCGTTGCACAGGTAGAAGCGCCGCTCGGTCTCCACTGCGTACGTGAAGATGCCGACGACGTCCTTGTACTCCCTGTACAACTGCAGTTCGAGTTCGGACTCGTACTGTTCAAGGTCTTCGGCGCTCATGACGGAAGCAGCCTAGCCGACGACTCGGGGGTGGGCGTGCCCGCGACCCACCGAACACCGGCCCAACCTTCGGGGCGGGCGGTGCGGCGGACGTTCTCGAAGCACCAGCGGTGGATATGGCTGGGACCGTGCGCGTCGAGGCGCTCCTGGTGCAGTGGCGTGCAGTAGCCCTTGTGGATGTCGAACGCGTAGTCCGGCAACTCCTCGTGCCAGCCACCCATCAGGCGGTCGCGGGTCACCTTCGCAATCACGGACGCTGCCGCGACGCAGGCCGCGATCCGGTCACCCTTCCAGATGGCGAGGTTCGGCATGCCCAGACCGTCCACCCCGAAGCCGTCTGTCAGGGCGAACTCGGCAGTGGGCTGCAGCCGAAGCAGCGCACGACGCAGCGCTGCGAGGTTGGCCTGGTGCATGCCGAGGGTGTCGCATTCGGCTGGGTCGATGCTGACCACCGTCCACGCGACGGCCCGCTTGAGGATCTGGTCGTAGACCCGGTCGCGCGCCAGCGGAGTGAGCAGCTTGGAATCGGCGAGGCCGGGGATCTCCCCCGACTTGCCGGGGCGCAGGATCACCGCACCGGCTACCAGGGGTCCGGCGCACGCTCCCCGTCCGGCTTCATCGGCGCCGGCGATCAAGTCGAAGCCCCCACGGCGCAACGACGCCTCGTAGGCGTAGATGCCGGCTTCCCGGCGGACGACGATCGCCACTGTCTCCTGCCTAACAGACGACTTCTGGGCCGTTCAGCACAGGCGCGGCCGGCGGAGTCTGGCCAGCGGGGAGGTTCTCGAACGTCAGCGGACGGCTGAGGCCCTGGAACCGGCTGAACGGGTACACGACGGCAACAGCCGTGCCGACGATGTTCCCGGTGGGGATGAATGCCCTGCTGCCAGCCGGCCCGCCGTCGGTGTCGTCGGCGAGGTGGCAGCGGGAGTCCTGGGAGTCATTGCGGTGGTCGCCCATCACGAAGACGGTGCCGGCCGGAACCACGAGGTCGAAGGCCGGTACCGACGGGTCGACCTGCTTGCCGGTGCCCGCGTCGGTGTAGAGATAGGCGGATTCGTTCAGCGCCGTGCCATTGACCGTGATCCTGCCCCTGGCGTCACAGCAGGTGATGTGGTCGCCGGCAAGACCGATGACGCGCTTGATCAGGTGATTGGAACTCTCGTCGGGCGCGAGGCCCACGAAGATGAGTGCCTTCTTCACCGGGTCGTCCTCGACCTTGGCAGGTGCGAGCCACCCCTGAGTGTCCCGGAACACGATGACGTCGCCACGCTGGAAGGGAACAAGCTTCTGCACAGCGACACGGTCGCGCACCTGCAGTGTGTTCTCCATCGATCCCGAAGGGATGACGAACATCTGCAGGATGAAGAGGCGAAGGAGGGTGGAGGCGATCAGCGCGCCGACCACGACGATCGCGATCTCCCGCAGCCAGCCACCCGCCATCCGCAGCCCGGAGTCGTCCTTGCTCCCCGAGTCAACGGCGGGATCGCTCACCGCTCTCCCTTCTTCGACGCTTGCGCGCACCGGCATGTTCGGAGTGCTCAGCGGTCGCGCTTCTCCTTGATCTTGGCAGCCTTGCCGCGCAGACCACGGAGGTAGTACAGCTTGGCGCGTCGCACGTCGCCCATGCGGTCGACCTCGATCTTCTCGATGATCGGGCTGTGCAGCGGGAAGGTGCGCTCGACACCGGTGCCGAAGCTGACCTTGCGGACGGTGAAGGCAGCGCCAATCCCCGAACCTGCACGGGAGATCACGGCGCCGGCGAAGACCTGAATGCGGGAGCGGTTACCTTCGATGACGCGGACGTGTACCTTGACCTGGTCGCCGGGGCGGAAGTCGGGGAGGTCGGTGCGCAGCGAATCGTTGCCGATCTGCTCTACCAGCTTGTTCATGGTTTCCTTCGCCAGTGCTCACAGGACACTTCGTATAGTCATTTCAATGGGTCCGAGAGCACCTTCCCCCTGTGGCAGGAGCGCGCTCGGCACAACGATCCCCAAGTTTGCCATACCCGCAGCGGCGCTGCTAATCGCGGGGATCAGTCAACGGGTCGGCACGACGGGCACCGACACCGGGGACGAGGCCGAGCTTCTGCCAGATCTTGCGCGCCATGCCGTTGGTCAGGTTCTCGATGTCGGAGATGGTGGCCAGCACGGCCGGGTCGGTGCTGCGTTCGGCGTAGACGGCAGCGGTCTTGGAGACTAGCGAGAGCAGCTCTGAGCAGTAGTCGAGGTAGTTGGCCATCTCGCTGGGACTGAGGGTCACCTGGACGCTCTGCGAGGTCTTCTGGAAGGCGGGCGCGTACCGCTCGGGGTCCTTCGTGAGCTGGTGCATGTCGATGACGTGGGCCAAAGACCGGAGCCGGTGCAGCTCACCGAGGATGCGGCGCCGTTCGAGTTGGGACGGCAGCACCCAGAGGAACACCACGGCGATCCCGGCATAGACCATGTCGTTCACGATCGTCTCGACCGCCGACAGCCACGCCAGCGTCGACCCTGCGCTGCGCACCAGCTCGACGGTCGCGGCAACCAGTGACGCCGCCGTCAGCGCGACGATGACCCCGATCAGCACCGACCCGACACCCCGCAGCACCTTGACCCACGTCGACCTGGCCGCGGCACGCTCGACCTCCGACGCAACGGTCACCAGTCGCCCGGCGACCCGTCCAAGGTTGCGGTCCGGGAACCTCGCCCCGATCCGCGCCTCCAGTCGCTGGGCCGTTTCCAGTACGGCGCTCGCCTCGAGCTTCTCGTATGCCATCCCCGCCACCCCCATCGGGGAACAGTCTCACAATTTGTTCTCCGGGAGGAGGGGATTGCCACCCCGCTGGGGGAATCCGCACCTGTCAGCCGCCTGAGCGGACCTGCGCGGTTCTCAGCGCAGTCTGGCTGCAGATTCTTTCCACAGGCCGCCTGGCCGGGACGTGCGAAGGCCCCCGGAGCGAACTCCGGGGGCCTCAACAGAACAGGTGTTACTTGCCGTCCTTCTTGAACAGGCTCGCGATCAGGTCGCGGTTGAGCTGGCTGATCGTGTCGAACGGGATCTGCTTGGGACAGACCTCGGCACACTCACCGATGTTCGTGCAGCCGCCGAAGCCTTCGGCGTCATGCGTGGCGACCATCGTCTTGATCCGGCTGTACCGCTCCGGCTGGCCCTGCGGGAGCATGGCCAGGTGGGTGATCTTCGCGGCGGTGAACAACATCGCCGAGGAGTTCGGGCAGGCCGCGACGCAGGCGCCACAACCGATGCAGGTGGCCGCGTCGAAGGCACGGTCTGCCTGCAACTTGCCCACCGGAGCCGCGTGGGCCTCCGGTGCAGCACCAGTGTTGGCGGAGATGAAGCCACCGGCCTGGATGATCCGGTCGAACGCGGACCGGTCGACGGCCAGGTCCTTGATCACAGGGAACGGGCCTGCGCGCCACGGCTCGACGTCGATGGTCGCGCCATCTTCGAAGGACCGCATGTGCAGCTGGCACGTGGTGGTGGGGACCGGGGAGTCGCCCCGGCCATGGGCTGTGCCGTTGATGACGACGCCACAGGCGCCACAGATCCCTTCACGGCAGTCGTGGTCGAAAGCCACCGGCTCCTCACCCTTGAGGGTGAGGTCCTCGTTGAGGAGGTCGAGCATCTCCAGGAAGGACATGTCCTGCGAGACGTCCTGAACCTGGTAGGTGACCATGCGGCCCTCAGCCTGGGCATTTGCCTGGCGCCATACGCGCAGCGTGATGTTCACTTGTAACTCCGTTGCTTCAGCTCGATGAACTCATACTCCAGCGGCTCCTTGTGCAGGATCGGTGCCTGCGCGGTGCCGGTGTACTCCCACGCTGCGACATAGGCGTACTCGTCGTCATGACGCAGCGCCTCGCCGTCCTCGGTCTGGCTTTCTGCACGGAAGTGGCCACCGCAGGATTCGCGGCGGTGCAGGGCGTCGACGCACATCAGTTCGCCGAGTTCCATGAAGTCCACCACGCGTCCGGCCCGCTCCAGGGTCTGGTTGAAGTCCTCGTTCACGCCGGAGACCTTCACGTCGGACCAGAAGCTCTCACGGAGCTTCCTGATGAGACCGATCGCCTTGATCAGGCCGGCCTCCGTGCGGTACATGCCGCAGTACTCCCACATGATGTTGCCGAGTTCCTTGTGGAAGGAGTCGACCGTGCGGGTGCCGTTGACGGCGAGCAGTTTGTTGATCCGCTCCTTCACCGAGTCCATCGCCTCGACAGCAGCCGGGTGACTGGCGTCGACCTTCTCGAACGCCGAGGAACCAGCCAGGTAGTCGTTGATGGTGTTCGGCAGCACGAAGTAGCCGTCGGCCAGCCCCTGCATCAGGGCGGACGCACCGAGCCGGTTCGCGCCGTGGTCGGAGAAGTTCGCCTCGCCGGTCACGTAGAGGCCGGGCACGTTGGAGGACAGGTCGTAGTCCACCCACAGTCCACCCATGGTGTAGTGCACCGCGGGGTAGATCCGCATCGGGGTCTCGTACGGGTCCTCGCCGGTGATCTGGGCGTACATGTCGAAGAGGTTGCCGTAACGGGCGGCAACGCCCTCCTTCGTGAGCCGGCCGATCGCCTCGGCGAAGTCGAGGTAGACGCCACGACGGACGAAGCGCTCGTCGCCGTTCTCGTCGAACTCCTTGACCGCCGGGCCGACGCCGCGACCCTCGTCGCACATGTTCTTGGCCTGGCGGGACGCGATGTCACGCGGCACCAGGTTGCCGAACGCCGGGTAGATCCGCTCCAGGTAGTAGTCGCGGTC
>JBBRIY010000187.1:0-5758 GCA_038220215.1 Propionibacteriales bacterium | reverse complement strand
GAGTACCTTTCGCTCGACCTGGCCTGCGACGTGGTCGGGTCGCTCGACGAGGCGATCGCGCACATCCGGGTGCACACCACGGGTCACTCGGAGACGATCATCACCTCAGACCGAGGCTCGGCTGAGAGGTTCACTGCAGAGGTGGACGCCGCGGCAGTGCTGGTGAACGCGTCCTCGCGCTTCGTGGACGGTGGTGAGTTCGGTTTCGGTGCGGAGATCGGCATCTCCACCCAGAAGCTGCACGCACGGGGCCCCATGGGACTGATCGAGATGACGTCGACCAAGTACATCGTCGACGGAGACGGCCAGACCCGCCCCTGACCCCGTCCCACCCCCTCGCCGCGAGCCCGCGCGCTCACCTTCCGCGCTCAACGTCGGCTGGGAGGGTGGGCGTGGAGAGGTCGAAGGGGGAGAGGGCGGACGCTGGGGAGGCGGGGCGACGGCGGCCACGTGTAGGATCCGCGGCATGCATACCGTCCTGCAGGCCGTCGTCTACGACGTCACCCTCCCCGTCGTGATCGGGGTGTTGGCCTTCGCGATCCTCGCGGGCGGCCTGGGCTTCGTCCGCCAGGTGGGTAAGAGCCGGCCGCACGCCAAATGAGCGAAACCCCGATCGCCTGGGAGCAGAGCGGTACCAGACGCCTGCGCCTGGGAGTGATGGGTGGCACCTTCGACCCGATCCACCACGGCCACCTCACGGCGGCCAGCGAGGTGCAAGCACGGTTCGCCCTTGACGAGGTGGTGTTCGTGCCCACTGGCCACCCCTGGCAGAAGGCCGACAAGGTGGTCTCCCAGGCCGAGGACCGCTACCTGATGACCACCATCGCCACCGCCTCGAACCCGCGGTTCTCCGTGAGCCGGGTCGACATCGAGCGTCCCGGTGACACCTACACCGTCGACACCCTCCGGGACATCCGCATGCTGCGGGGGCCGATGGTGGACGTGTTCTTCATCACCGGCGCAGACGCCCTCAGCAAGATCCTCACCTGGAAGGGCGTGGACGAACTGTTCGACCTCGCCCACTTCGTCGGGGTGTCCCGCCCTGGCGTACCGTTGGGGGAGAGCGATATCGCCCACCTGCCCGAGGACAAGGTCACCCTCCTCGAGGTGCCTGCCCTTTCCATCTCGTCCACCGCGTGCCGCGAACGCGTCGCGCAGGGCCTTCCGCTGTGGTACCTCGTACCTGACGGCATCGTCCAGTACATCGCCAAACGGGGGCTGTACCGCCCCAGAGGAGTCAAGTGACCGCAACCGAGAACGCCCTGGACATTGCCCGCATCGCCGCCCGTGCAGCCGTGGACAAGAAGGCCCTCGACCCGGTGGCGTTCGACGTCTCCGAGCGCCTGGCGATCACCGACATCTTCCTCATCGTCGCCGCAACCAACGAGCGCCAGGTCGGTGCCGTGGTCGACGGGATCGAGGAGGCCCTCCTGAAGGCCGGCGTGAAGACCGTTCGGCGCGAGGGTGACCGGGAGAAGCGCTGGGTGCTGCTCGACTTCCTCGACGTCGTCGTACACGTCCAGCACACCGAGGAGCGCGCGCTGTACGCGCTGGAGCGCCTCTGGAAGGACTGCCCCCGCCTCGACCTGGGCAACCTGGACGTGGCGCAGGAGCCGGCCCCCGAATGACTGCTGGGAGCATCGTCCTGCTCCGGCACGGTGTCACGGACTGGAACGACAGCGGACGCTTCCAGGGGCACGCCGACATTCCGCTGAACGACGCCGGACGCGGCCAGGCCATCGCCGCCGGTGAGCTGCTGCGCGGCGCAGGCATCACCCGTGCGGTCAGCTCCGACCTCTCACGGGCGTCAGAGACCGCACACCTCGCCACGGCGGGTTGGGGCATCGACGTGCAGGTCGACGCACGACTGCGCGAGGTCGACGTGGGCTCCTGGGCGGGGATGAGCCTCGACGCCATCGGCCGGGACGTGCCCGATTTCTGGCCGGCCCTGAGGGAGGGCCGCGACTTCCGGCGCTCGGCGACGGGGGAGAGCGCCACCGAGTCAGGCCAGCGGGTCGCGCTCGCCGTCCTCGACCACGCGGAGGCGGCCGACGACGGCGAGGTGCTGCTGGTCGTCGGGCACGGGCTGTCGCTACGAGTCGGCGCCCTGCTGCTGATGGGACTGGACTACTCCCACGCCCGCCTGTTCGGCGGCCTGGTGAACTGCCACTGGATGGTGTTACGCCCCGGCGAGGACCACTGGCGCCTGCTGTCCTACAACGTTGGTGCCGAGAGCTGAGCTCGCGGGGAACCGCACCCTGGTGTAGCCGGCGATCTTCACGCTGAGCTTGACGCTCCTGGTCGTCGAGATGCGCAGGTCGCCGTTGTTGCCGACCGGCACCTTCACAGTGATGGTCTTGGTGCCCTTCGGCAGGCGGACGGAGACGCTGCCGTAGCTGGCAGAGCGCGGCGCGACGCGGAGCGTCCCCTTCCCGGGGCCCTTGGTGACGGTCACCGTGACGGTCACCGTGTCGAGCATCGAACGCTGAGCGGTGGGCACAGCCTTGCCGAGCACGCGGACGTAGCGCGCCTTGTTGGCCTTGTAGGTGCCGCTGCTGATCGTGACGCGCTTCGGCAGCGTCGTCGTGGTGGGTACCGCCACCGGGTCGATCCCCACCGTTCCGGAGACCACGCCGCGCTGGAGTTTCGCCGGATCGTCGCTGAGCAGGAACTGGGTCTTGCCGCCGTTGTGGATGCTGAACGCCAACTGCTCGGCACCGAAGACTTCGAAAGGCATAACGTCCATGCCCTTCGACCGGACGTAGCGGGCCAGGTAGGCGGAGGTGTGGATCATCCGTGACGCGTAGGCGTTGGCGCCCAGGCTGTCGGCCAGGCGGACGCGGGCGAGGTCGAGGTCGAAGGACCCACCGTCATAGGCGGTGACATAGATCGAGCGCGACACCTTCCGGATCACCGGCAGCATCGAGGACCAGTGGAACGTGAGGATCCTGGTGCGGGCCAGCAGCCCGTACTTCTTGAGCAGGTTCATCGCCCGGCCGGCGTTGATGCGCTTGTCCTTGGCTGGCTGCCCGGGGTAGGACTTCAGGTCGAGGTGCAGGTAGATGTCGGGGTTGTCGGCCAGCACCTGGGCGAGCTGGGCGAAGGTCGGGATCGGCACGACCTTGGCGCCTGCGAGATTGGCGCAGCGCACCCCGGCCACCTGCGCGGCCGTGAGCTTGTGGATGCTCTTGCCCGCGCTGGTGCAGCGGTCAGGCAGGACGTCGTTGTGGCTCATCACCGGCTGGGCGTCCGAGGTCCATGCCAGGTCGGTCTCGATGCCGTCGTAGCCGGCCTTGGCGCTGCCCGTGAAGGCCTCCAGTGAGTTCTCCGGCCACAGGGACGCACCGCCACGGTGCGCGACCACCAGCAGGGTGGAACCGGCGGCGTTGACGATCGGCTTGCCGTCCTTGCCCAGCGTGGTCGCCGGCGCGGAGGACGGCACGGCGAGGGCGAGCAGGGCGGTCGCTGTCGCGACGACCGTTGCGCGGAGGAGGGTGGGCATGACCATGGGGGCAGCTCCGGGAGTGGGGGATGAGGCCAAACTACGGCAGTGCGACGAGTTGGGCACCTTATCGGCGGCTGATCGCAGGGAAGGCTGGACCACCGGTGGAGTCCTTCGCCTAAGGTGGCCCGGTGGTGGTGGAACTCAACATCGACGACGCCCGCCGGATCGCCGTGCGGGCCCAGCTGCTCGATGCCGCACGCCCGGTCGGACTGGTCGGGCTGGTGGAGCGGCTCAATCTCCTGCAGCTCGACCCCACGGCTGCCATCGCGCCCAGCGCAGACCTGGTGGCCTGGAGCCGCCTCGGCAACGGCTACCACCCCTCCCAGCTGGACGCAGCGGTGCGGTCCAGGGAGCTGTTCGAGCTGGACGCGTTCATTCGTCCTCTGTCACAGCTGCCAGCCGTCCTCGGTTCGTTCGCCGGCTGGCCGCACCAACGCAAGCAACAGGAGTGGCTGGAGGCCAACGACAGCTTCCGGTGTGACCTGCTGGCGGCGTTGCGGGAGCGCGGCGAGTCGCTGTCCCGCGACCTGCCCGACACCGCGACCGTCGGCTGGCAGTCGACCGGCTGGACGCATGACCGCAATGTCACCCAGATGCTGGAGTTCCTCACCCTCACCGGCGAGGTGGCCATCTCCGGACGCGTCGGGCGGCAGCGGCTGTTCGACCTCGCCGAGCGGGTGTACCCGGAGGGGCTGGTGCTCCCGGAGAAGGCGGACGCGCTGCGGCAGCGGGAGGAGTCGCGGCTCCGCGCGTCCGGGATCGTGCGGGCCGGCGGCACGATCGTCCCGGGGGAGCCCTACCAGGCCGACAACGCCGGGTTGCCTGCCGTGATCGCCGGCCTTCCCGGACACTGGCGGGTTGACCCGGAACAACTCGACCGGCCGTTCACCGGACGAACAGCGCTGCTCTCGCCGTTCGACCGGCTCGTCCACGACCGGGTGCGGGCCGAGCAGCTGTTCGGCTTCGAGTACGTCCTGGAGATGTACAAGCCCGCTGCGAAACGCCGCTGGGGATATTACGCGCTCCCGATCCTCCACAGTGACCGCCTGGTGGGCAAGCTGGACGCCACGGCCGATCGAACGGGCGGACGGCTCGTGGTGAACGCTGTGCACGGAGATGAGCCGTTCACCGCTGACATCACCACGGGTGTCGAAGCGGAACTCCGTGCCCTCGCCGAATGGCTGGGACTCGAACTCGTCCGCTGAGGAAGGTGGCAGTGCTGTTCGAGGCTCGAACCGACACCCCGGCCCGACGCCCCGGCGCTGGGAGCAGCCATATCAGGCGAAGGCGGCGTCGATCGCAGCCTCGACGTGCAGGCGCGTCGTCGGGAAGGTGGGGATCGGGCTGTCCGGCTGGCTGATCAGCAGTTCAAGCTCCGTGCACCCGAGGATGACGCCGCGGGCGCCGACGTCGGCCAGCCTGCCGATGACGGCCTTGACCGCGTCCCGGGAGGAGTCGAGGGCCTGGCCCCGGCAGAGCTCGTCGTAGATCACCCGATGCACCTCGGCGCGATCGTCTGCCTCCGGCACGATCACCCGCAGGCCGTGCTGCTGCAGGCGCTCGGAGTAGAACGCCTGCTCCATGGTGAAGGCCGTCCCGAGCAGTCCGACCGTGTCGATCCCGGCGGCGTGGACGGCAGCTGCGGTCGCGTCCGCAAGGTGCAGGAACGGGATGGAGGTGGCCGCCTCGATCGCCGGAGCCACCTTGTGCATCGTGTTGGTGCACAGCAGCAGGAGTTCAGCGCCCCCAGCCTCCAGGGAGCGCGCGATCTCGGCGAGGAGTTCGCCGGCTGCTTCCCACTGGCCGGCGGCTTGCAGCCGTTCGATGTCGGCGAAGTCGACGGAGGCCAGGAGCAGTCGGGCCGAGTGCAGGCCTCCGAGGCGGTCACGGACCAGTTCGTTGGCAAGGCGGTAGTACTCGGCGGTCGACTCCCACGACATGCCACCGATGAGGCCGATCACCTTCTGGGTGGGCGTCTTCGGCGTCGGTCGAGTGGTTCCAGTCATGTGATCCCCGCTTCGGGCTCGCGCCGTGGGCAACACCGGCGAGCGTAGCGACGGGGTGACCGCCCCGCTGGTGAACATCCTGGTCGCGCCTTCCGGGCTGTCCGGGGCGGTGATTATGGTGGGTCGGGACGTGCAAGGTCGGAGGCGAGCATGACGCAACCAGAATGGCCAGACCTGGCCTACACGCCTGTCGCAGGTGGCCCGGAGACACCAACGAACACGCAACTGACCGTCGACTGTGACGACC
>JBBRIY010000186.1:0-5761 GCA_038220215.1 Propionibacteriales bacterium | reverse complement strand
CCGGAGCCGTGGGCTCGTCAGCACCAGCCCGAAATCGGCCGGGTCGAGACGGACACGCAATGACCTCGCCTGTTCCACCCCGTCCTCGGTGAGGTCCAGGTCGGTGATCGACGTGTGCTGGCCGGACTTGCTCCACTCAGTTTGTCCATGGCGGACGAGGTACAGCAGGGTCATGGGTCCATCCTCACCGGTTGACCGCCGGCGCGGCAATCCCTCTCAGCGTGGACCGTTGTGACCCATGTTCAGTTCACGGTGGTCACTCGTTGTCGCCGCCGGTCGACTTCACCGCGGACCCGCCCTCGCCCACGGCATCGCCGGCGTCCGGCCAGAGCCAGTCGGCGATCTCGGGCAGATCGGTCCCCCACTCGTGCGCGTAGGCCTTGGCCTCGATCCGCCGGTCCACCATGGCCTGGCGGACTCCGGCGTACTTGGAGCGCAGCCCCTCCACACGGTCGATCACATCGATGACGAGGTGGAACCTGTCGATGTCATTCAGCATGCACATGTCGAACGGCGTGGTCGTCGAGCCCTTCTCCTTGAAGCCGCGCACATGGATGTTGGCATGGTTCGTGCGCCGGTAGGCGAGCCGGTGCACCAGCCAGGGGTAACCGTGGAAGGCGAAGATGACCGGCTTGTCCGAAGTGAAGATCGTGTCGAAGTCCCGGTGGCTGAGGCCGTGAGGATGCTCGTCCTCGTCCTGCAGCCGCATCAGGTCGACGACGTTCACGACGCGCACCTTCAGGTCGGGGATGTGCTGGCGCAGGAGGTCGGCGGCAGCCAGCACCTCAAGGGTCGGGACGTCGCCGGCGCAGGCCAGCACGACGTCGGGGTCGGTGCCGGTGACCTCCGACCCCGCCCACTCCCAGATCCCCAGGCCGCGCGTGCAGTGGGCGATCGCCTGCTCCATGTTGAGGAACACCGGCTCGGGCTGCTTGCCGGCGACGACGACGTTGACGTACTGCTTGCTGCGCAGGCAGTGGTCGAACGTGGAGAGCAGCGTGTTCACGTCCGGTGGCAGGTAGACCCGGATGACCTCGGGTGACTTGTTCATTACGACGTCGAGGAAGCCGGGGTCCTGGTGGCTGAAGCCGTTGTGGTCCTGCCGCCAAACGTGCGAGCTCAGCAGGTAGTTCAGGGACGCGACCGGCCGCCGCCAGCCGATCTCGTTGGTCGACTCCATCCACTTCGCATGCTGGTTGAACATCGAGTCGACCACATGGATGAACGCCTCATACGAACTCATCATCCCGTGGCGACCGGTGAGCAGGTAGCCCTCCAGCCAACCCTGGCACTGGTGCTCGCTGAGCACCTCGACCACCTGGCCCTGCTTGCGCATCGGGTCGGGCTCGTCGCTGGGCAGGTACTCGCCCAGCCACTGCTTGGGCGTGGCCTCGTAGATCCCCTGCAAGCGGTTGGACGCGGTCTCGTCGGGCCCGAAGACACGGAAATTGTCCGGGTTCCTGCGGGCGACCTCAGCGAAGAAGTCCCCCAGCCGCTTGGTGGACTCCACCATCGGGCCACCGTGGCCGTCAGCGTCCGGCTCCACAGCGAAGTCGCGGAAATCGGGCATCAGCAGGTCCTTCAGCACCAGCCCGCCGTTGGCGACCGGGTTTGCCGACATGCGCAGGTCGCCAGTGGGACGCAGCGCGTCGAACCTGGGCATGAGCGCCCCCTCGTCGTCGAACAAGTCGGCGGGCTGGTAGCTCTGCAGCCAGTCGGCCAGCACCTTCAGGTGCTCGTCGGAGTCGCGGGCGTTGGCCAGCGGCACCTGGTGGCTGCGCCAGTGGTCCTCGGTCTGCTTGCCGTCGACGGTCTTCGGTCCCGTCCAGCCCTTCGGGCTCTTGAACACGATCATCGGCCAGCGCGGGCGCTCCACGTCCTCGGCGTCCATGCCGTCTGCTGCGGTCTTGATCGCGACAATCTTGTCCAGGGCCTCGTCCAGCAGTCGCGCGAAACGGCGGTGGGTTTCCCGGTGGTCGTCCTCGGGAGTGACCTCGAAGAAGAGCGGCTCATGGCCGTAGCCGCGCATCAGGTCGGCCAGTTCTTCGGCCGGGATGCGCGCCAGCAGCGTCGGGTTGGCGATCTTGTAGCCGTTGAGGTGCAGGACGGGCAGCACGACCCCGTCGGTCTTGGGGTTGATGAACTTGTTGCCGTGCCAGCCGGTGGCCAGCGGTCCGGTCTCGGCCTCGCCGTCGCCGACAACGGCGAACGTGATCTGGGTGGGGGCGTTGAACACCGAGCCGTAGGCGTGGGAGAGCGAGTAGCCCAGCTCGCCGCCCTCGTGGATCGAGCCGGGGCATTCCGGCGATACGTGGGAGGGGATGCCACCGGGGAAGGAGAACTGCTTGAACAGCCGTGCCATGCCCGCCTCGTCACGGGTGATGCTCGGGTAGATCTCGGTGTAGGTGTCGTCGAGGTACGCGTTCGCCACCAGCCCGGGACCGCCATGGCCAGGTCCGGCGATGTAGATGGCGTTCAGCTGGCGCTCGACGATCGCCCGGTTGAAGTGGGCGTAGAGGAAGTTGAGGCCGGGCGTGGTGCCCCAGTGCCCCAGCAGGCGGCGCTTGACGTCGTCGCGGCTCAGCGGCCGGCGCAGCAGCGGGTTGTCCATCAGGTAGATCTGGCCCACTGAGAGGTAGTTGGCTGCGCGCCACCACCCTTCGATCAGTTCAGCGGTCTCGTCGCTGATCGTCTCCGGAGCGTCCTGCGGGCGGGTGCGCCAGGCGGTTGCTGCTGCGGGTGTGCGGGACATGATTCTCCTCGGATCAAGGTGGCCGTCTCGCTTATTCATACCCCACGGTTCGAACGGGTGGCGAAACGCGGCGTGTACGAACCCAGGCACGACGCGGCCGTTGTCTGAGGGGGACGTTAGCCTTGCAGCGCAAGCACGAAACACGGGCTCTCGGGGGTGCGCCTACAACGCGAGTTGGAGCCATGACCGAGCCGTACCCTGGACAGCCTCCGCTGACCGCAAAGCTTCCTCCGGTCTCACCTCCGCCTCCCCCGCCTGGAACAACCTCCAGCGGCGTCGAGGGGCTTCGCCAACTCGATTGGCGCCAGTTCGAGCAGGTGATCGGTTCCGCGTTCCAGATGCAGGGCTATCAGGTCCTGCCCACAGCCGACCGAGCGGACGGTGGCGTCGATCTCATCCTGGTTCGCGGGCAGGAGCGGATCTTCGTCCAGTGCAAGCACTGGAAGGCCTGGCAAGTGCCCGTGGCTGTCGTCAGGGAGCTGTTCGGAGTCGTCGTTGCCAACCGCGCAAGCGGCGGGATCGTGGTCACGTCAGGGTCGTTCAGCCGCGAGGCGATCGCCTTCGCCCAACAGTCCGGCACCACCCTCCTTGACGGCCCTGCCGTGCAGCGACTCCTAGCGGCAGGGAAGATCCAGACGCCACCGTCGCTCGTCCAGCAGCCGTCACCGAACCAGGCCATGCCGTCAACATCGCTGGGCACACCTTCGTGCCCGATCTGCCTTGCTCCGATGTTGTTGCGCAAGGCCCGGCGAGGACAACGCGCCGGATCCAGCTTCTGGGGCTGCAGCCGCTATCCCGGCTGCAAGGGAATTCTCGAGGCGCCGGGAATGGTCCGCGCACCCCAGCGCGGCCATGCCAACGTCGCTCCAGTGCAAGCCGGCCGTCCGGCAAGGAGACGCTCCCGCACAAGGTTCATGCTTGCCCTCGTCTACCTGCTGGCACTGCCGCTTGTGCTGGGCCTGATCTGGACGGTCTTCACGTCCGTCCTGTTGAAGCCGTTCGTGCCCTCACCAGCTCTCCCCTCTGTGCGGCTCGTCCCGTCGGTGGCCGCGCCATCAAAGGAAGATCAAGCGTCAGCAGCGCCGTCCTTGCTGGGCGAACAGCCCATGGACATTGCCATCGACACCAAGGCCAAGCGGCTGTACACCGCCAACTTCGTCAGCGGCAATGTTTCGGTGCTGGACGAGAACACGCTTCAGGTCGTCGACACGATCGACGTGCCCGGCAAGCCGGTGGCGATTGCCGTGGATCCGAAGAATCACCGGATCTTCGTGGCCGACGGGGTCGCGAACCGCGTCTTCGCCGTTGACACGAGGTCCGGCAAAACGACCGCCACGATGAAGACCCCGGCGAAGGCGGCCGATCTCAGCTACGACCCGCTGCGTGGGCGTCTCTTCGTCGGGAGCGCCGAGTCCACCTACTTCTGGGTGTTCAGCACCATCACGGGCCGGCTACTTCGTTCCGTCCCGACTTACGGACCGGCCACGTCCCTGGCCATCGATACGCAGGCAGGTCGCCTGTACGCCGCGTATTCCTCGAACGTCTTCTCGTACAGGTTGTCCGACCTCGTGCGAGACAACATGCCTCACGTGGGGATGTTCGCCGACGGGATTGCGATCGACTCGAAACGCCAGCGCCTCTACGTGATAACCAATGGTCACACAGTTCGGGAGCACAATCTCCTGACCGGCACGAGCAAGCTTCTCGACCTCGACGGCGACGCCACTGCAGTGTGCATCGATCCATCGACCCGAACGGCTTACCTCGCCGATCCGGACGGCAACGTGATCAGGCAACTACACCTGAAGTAGCCTCCGCCTAGCCCGCCTGTGGCCGCATCCGGACCTTCACGGCGTTGGAGGAGTTGTTGACCTCGGCGAACCCCGAACGCGACTTCACGAAGTCGCTGAAGGAGCTGTAGCCGATGGACTTCTCGTGGAACGAGGGATCCAGGCGCTTGATCTGATCCTTCACCGCCGACATGTTCAGCCACTCATCATCCGCGGATTTGTCGTGACCGAGTTCGAGTGCCCGGCGGAGCAGTTTCGTGGCAGCCCGCGGCGAAAGCTTGGCTGCCGGCTCGTCGGCGTCACCGCTGTGCTCGTCGGCAACCGGCTCGCTCGCGGCGGTCTTGCGCGCGGCTGTGGTCTTCGTTGCCGCCTTCTTCGCCGGGGCCGGCTTCCGGGCAGGAGCTGCTGCCGTCTTCGCAGGCGCCTTCGCAGCAGCAACCTTGGCGGGTGCCGGTTGCGGTGTTTCAACCGTGTCGGCTTCTTCCTCATCGACCCAGATTCCTGGCAGGTCGTCATACAGGCTGAACTCGTTGCAGGCGGCCGGCAAGGACTTGCTCGTTGCACCAGCTACACCGACAGCGACGATGTAGCGGCCCAGCCTCTTCACCCGCTGGGCCAGAGCGACGTAGTCGGAGTCCCCCGCCACCAGCACGACATGCGTGACGTCGGAAAGCCGGAACATGTCCTCAACGACGTCGATGGCGAGCCGGATGTCCGCCCCGTTCTTCGTGGCAGACAGCGGGAACATCTGGGTGAGGTCGATCGCCCGGTCGATCAGCTGCCGGCGGTACCCAGCGTTGACCGGCTGGGACCAGTCGGCGTAGGCGCGGCTGATCACCACGGTGCCGAACGAGGATGCGTAGTCGAGGATCGCCCCGATGTCGACGGTTGCGCTCCCGATCCGCTCGACCACCGCATGGTCCGCGGACGGACTGTCGACGACGACATTGCGGACGCGGTCGGACTGGAACGCGCCACGCCCGTACAGCTGGTTGTAGAGCGAGATCACGATGTTGTCGAAGTCGATGTACACGGCTACCCGGTTGTCGCCGACTTCAGCCATTCGCGCTCCTCTGCTCAGGCGACCTACGCCGCTCTCCCCAGTGTCGTCCGCCGGTCGCGGGCGGGGCAAACGCGGATCCCGAGCACGTCGGGTGCGCGGGGCGGCTTCGGTGGTCGAGCGTGGCAGGCCCCCGCTCAAACTGCGTACCGCTGGCAA
>JBBRIY010000185.1:0-5802 GCA_038220215.1 Propionibacteriales bacterium | reverse complement strand
TGTCGGAGACGTCCAGCAGCAGGCCCTTGCTGGCGTAGTCACGGGCCACCGAACCGGCGTACCAAGTCATGACGTCGGGTGGGTTGGAGGACGTGAGATAGGTCGGCAGCTGGGCGCGGAACTGCTCGATTGCGACCGTGTTCAAGGTGGTTGGGTTGGTCGTATACCCCTTCACCACCGCTTCGAGGGCCGCCTTGGGCTTGGGGTCGGACAGCGAGGACTGCAGCGTCAGCTGGGCCGTGGCGCCGCTGGAGGCACCCCCGGCGGAGGTCGTCACCGCGGGGGTGCCGCCGATGCAACCGCTGAGGAGGGTCGCTCCGCCGAGGGCAGCGCCCCCGATCAGGAGGCTGCGGCGGGTGAGTGCTGAGTCGAGTGGGCTCGGGGTCATAAGGTTCTCCTTCGAACGGGTTGGCTGGGACTTTCAGAGTGACAACGTGAGGGGCGTCCGGTTGAGGAAGGCCGCGTTGCACTGCTGCTGCAGTGCGGCGTCGGCCCACATGGCGTGCTGGGGTGCGGCGTTGGAGCAGACGATGGTTCCCCACGCTCCGACGCGCAGGGACTCGTTGATGGCACGGCGACAGAACTCGGCTCCGACCGGGCCCTCCTCGAAGCGGCTGTCCAGCGGGGTGTAACCGATCCAGCCCTCCCCGAAGACGATCGGGACGCCGTGGTCCAGCGCCCAGTCGCGGGCCGCGTCCAGCCACAGTTCGAGCGTGGAGAGCATCTGCTGCTCCCATGCCGGGTAGTGGCGGTACAACCACCGGTCGATGGCCTCGGCGTCTCCGTTGTCGTGCACGTAGATCTCGGCGGCCGACACGATCGTGGCCACGTTGCGCCAGTCACCGTCGGGGCCCCACTCACCGATCCGTGGCGACCCGGGGAGCAGGATCTCCCGGTCCGCTCGGGCCTGGTCGAATCCGGACGGGTCCCGGCGCAGCCCGTAGGTGTCGATGAAGGCGTCCAGCACCCCGTAGACGTAGGGGTGGGTGACGAGCACATCGATGTTCTCCGGGATGCCACGCATCGCGCCGACCGGCACGTGCGCGTAGTTCACGGTCACCGGAACGGCGGGCTGCAGGCGGTGGAACGCCGCGACCGCCCGCTCGAGGCGTGGCCGCAGCCCGACGACGCGATCCAGCAGCGAGCCCTCGATCCCGTCGGCGAGGTGGCAGACCTGTACCTCGTTGTGCACCTCGACGAAGGCGATGCGGTCGGCGAGCCCGTGCCCGGCGAGGTAGTCGACGAGGCCCGCCAGCGCCATGGCCTGCGTCTCGGCACGGTCCTCCGGGTCGATCGCCATCAGGCTCTCGAACCACTCGGGACCTTCCGCGAACGCGGAGCTCTGCTGGTACTCCCAGGACGACACGATCACGAAGCAGTCGTGGCGCCGGGCGGCCTCGAACAGTTCGAGGAGGAGGGCACGGCCATCGATGGTCGTGCGCGCACCCACGTCGTACCAGCGCACCCGCTGGCCGTACTCCCCACCGAGCGGCCCCAGGTGGACCGCGGACGTATCCAGCCCGCTCCCGAACAGCAGGTACGGCATGGCGCAGATGCGGATCGTGTTGTACCCGCGTTCGACAGCCTCGGCGAAGGCACGGTCCAGGTTCTCGAACGGCTCACCCCGACCGGAGCGGACGTACCACGAGAAGTCCCACAACGTGATGGTCAGCGCTTCCGGCAGGTGGGCGGGCAGGGCAACCGGTTCGTAGGTCATGCTGTGCTCCCGACAGTGGTGAGGGATCGGATGAGGTCCAGCGCCAGTTCGTGCGCCGGGTCGGCGGTCAGGACGTGCTTGAACTGCGCGATGGCGGCCTCCGGACTGCCCGCGAGGCAGGCCAGTTCGGCCTCGACAACCCCGAGGCTCAGGTCCTGTTGGGCCTGCGGGTCGTCATGGAAGAGCAGGAGCGTCGGCAGCGAGGTGGCGAAGAAGTCGATGCGTGCCGGGGTCTCCCGCAGCGTCCTCGCGTGGCCGGCCAGGCCCAGCACCAGCGAGTTGGCCCGGTCCTCGTCACCCGACCGGCGGGCGGCCAGGATCGAGAAGTAGGTGTTCTCGGAGTACGCGGTGGGACTCATCCCGGCGAAGTCACCCGCGGCGGCGGCCGCGGCCTGCCATGCCTGCAGGGCGGACACCTCGTCGTCATCGGCAGCGTAGGCATCGCCGAGCGCCAACAGCACGTGCGCCGGGCTCGCCAACGGGTGCCTCGTCTCTCCGAGCAGCGTCGGCGGGTCGAGGGCTGCGTCGAGGTGGGCGATCGCACCCGAGGAGTCGCCGGCGGCGAGCGCGAAGTGAGCCAGAGCGAGCAGCGTGCGCTCCCAGCAGCCCAGCACCTGCCCTTCGCCGCCTTCCCATGGCTGGAAGCGGCGACTCTGCAGCAACCGCAGTGCTTCGGAGGGACGACCGGCGCTGACGAGCAAGTGGGCGTAGGCGACGCAGAGGTCGTCGCGACGCCCGACCAAACCGGGCTGGGCGTCGAGCCGTGCCAGGCGGTCCTCGACCGACCCACCGGTGCGCCTCCGCAGCTGGTCGCTCTCGAAGAGCAGTCGGGCATCGTCGGGCGCCGCTGCCATCGCGCGTTCGTAGGCGGCGAGCGCCTCGCCCCGGTCGTGGTGCAGGTTGTAGGCGGCCACTCCCAGGTTGCGCTGGACGACGGGGTCTCCCGCATCGGTGTCGGCCGACCGGCGCCACTGCGCGACGGCGTCTTCCCCCCTGCCATTGGCGTAGAGCCAGTGGCCGAGCAGCGCCGCAGCGGTGGCGTCCTCGGGGTCAGCTGCCAGGGCGGACTCGAGAGCGTCCACCTCGTCCAGCCGCGAGGCGAAGTTCCAGGTCCGGTCTCCGATGCGGGCCCGCGCCCGGAGGGAGGCGGCCCCGGGAATGTCGCCGGACCGCTCGAGGATGTGCGCAGCGACGTAGTCGGACAGCACGCCGCAGGCGGTTTGCCCGAGCGGGCGGGACGCATCGGCCGCACGCGCGAGGTCACAGAGCTCGATGGCGGTCGCCACTTCACCGGCCCGCACGTTCTCGAGGGCGACGTCGAGCAGGGCCTGGGCCTCCAGCTGACCGTGGCCTGCATTGAGAGCGCCGGCGAGCTGCCGAGCCCACAGGTCGAGCGGGTCGACGGCGAGCGTGGCTGCGAGCAGGCGGTCGGCCTCGTCCCGCAGGCCGAGACGGCGCAGCAGGACCACCTCGAGGTTGCGCGCCTGGAGGTGCTGCGGTCTCGTGTCCAGTGCCGTCCGGACCCACCGGAGCGCGGCATCGGCGTTGCCCCGTCGCGCATCGATCAACGCCAGTTGCAGGCTCGCGGCCGGCACCCAGGCCTGCAGCCAGGCCGCCTTGGCGAAGGCGGCGTGGGCTTCGGAGTCACGGCCCTGCCGCACGAGCACGAGTCCGAGGAGGTAGTGCGCTTCGCCGACTTCGGGGTTGGGGTTGAGCATCGTCAAGCGGCTGATCGCCGCGCGCAGGTGGCGCTCCGCGTCCGGGTAGCGGGCTTCGCGGTAGCGGAGTGTCGCCAGCGCGACGTGCGATGCCCAGTGGCCGGGGTCTCTGGTAAGGGCTTCGTTCCAGTACGGCTCGGGTGAACGCGTGGCGTGCCGGTACTGCTCCAGGTGCCGACCCGTCAGGTACAACTGCTCGACGCTCTCGACGTCCCTCGGATCGGCCGGCTCGACGGCCGGCTGCAGCTCGGTGATCGCGGCCGCCTCGGGGGGTGACCACTCGAGGAGCGCCGTCTCTCCGGCGGTGAGCCTGACCGTCAGTGGCGCGACCGTGGCCACGACCAGCTCGGCTCGCTGCGTCGGGGAGAGCAAGAAGGTGGTGTCAAGGATGACGTCCGCCCCAGCTCGCACCAGCAGGCGCACGTTACCGAGGTCGGCAGTGGCATCAAGCCGGAGGGTGGTGCTACCTGCGCCCACCTCGACGCCCAGGGCCGCCTGCAGGCTGGCTGCGACCGCCGGGCCGGTGCCGGCCAGCGGGTACCAGTACTGCGAGAACGACTTGGTCTCCCCCGGTGCGATGTGGGAGAAGTCGGGCTGGTTCTCCGTGAAGGCTCCGGCCATCAACTCGATGTAGGCCGAACCGTCGTCGGCCAGATTGCGGTTCCAGGCGTGCCCGAAGGGTGCGTCCCCCCACGTCCACTGCTTCTTGCCGACCACGAAGCTGTGGTCGGCCCAGTGCACGAACCCGGCCTTCGCCCTGTGGTCATACCCGCCGAAGAAGTCACCCGTCGAGCCGACGCACATGTACGAGGTCGGCACCGGGATGTTCCGCGGCCAGTCCAGCCGATCGCCCCTCACGTGATGCGGGCTGTCCGGGCGGGTGTCATCGCACTGCCGGGCCGGGTAGTCGATCCCGTAGTAGGACCCCGAGGCGACCGGGAAGGTGCTGACCGCCCGCTTGGCGTGGTCGGCGACCATGTGCACGTCGGCGGGGAAGAACGACTGGTAGTCGGAGTGCACCTCCGCCGCGACGTTGGCCCACCACAGAAAGGTATGGGGCTCGTCACTGCGGTTGTAGAGCCGCACACGCAGCTCGAGAACAGTAGAGGCAGGACCGAGGTGGACCCCGTGCATGCCCTTCATCCGGGCGAACGGGTCGTGGTCGGAGCACCAGATCGTGCCATCGGCCTCATCGAGCTCCCAGGCCACGGGAAGGAAGGTGGCCGGACGGTGGTGCTGCGGCCAGTTGAACTCGACCCCCCCGGCGAGCCACGGGCCGGCAAGGCCGACAAGTGCCGGCTTGATCACCGGGTTGGCGTAGAACAACGGGTAGCCGGTGCGACGGTCGATCGCATAGTGGATGCGTCCGCCGAGTTCAGGAAGGACGAGCACCCGCAGGAACTCGTTCTCCAGGTGGAGTCCTACCCAGCTGTGGTCGGTGGGCTCTTCGCTGATCCGGTCGTGGAACGGCAGCGGGAACACCCGGCCGGATGAGCCCTGATAGACCCGCCGATCCAGGTAGGCGGGGAACCGGTCGGGCAGGGCAGGCAGATAGGTGGGAAGGACAACCGGTTCGCTCCACACCGCGACCTCCGCTCCGGCCAGAGAGGCCGGACGGGCGGGGAGCCTGAGGTCGCCTTCGATCACAATCATGAGGCTAACCCGGTGCGACTCGGGGTTGGAATGCAGGAATCGACGAGGTATATGGACGAATCTACGATTCGCGCCTTAGCATGGGCCGATGTACCTACGTGACGGGTTCCCCGGCCAGCGGCTGCACGTGCTGCCCCGTCCGCTGGCCAAACAGGCCCTTCAGCGACCGCCGACGTCACGGCTGCTGGTCACCGATGCCGGTTACTTTCCCCATGCGGCCCGGCACGGGCGGGTGCGTCGCACGGGCGCAGCCGAGGCCATCTTCATCCTGTGCGAAGCGGGTGCGGGCTGGTGTGAGATGGGCGATGCACGGCACGACGTACAGGCGGGAGAGGTCCTGGTGATTCCGCCGAGGCAGCCTCATCGGTACTACGCGGACGAGGATGACCCGTGGTCGATCTGGTGGCTCCACGTGACCGGCGCCGACCCGACCGACCTGCTCGCAGCCATCGGACTGGACCTGGTTCGGCCCACGGCACCGGCCGCGGATCCCGTGCAGGCCGCCGAGCTGATCGAGAGCATCTGCAACGACCTCGCCCGCGACGAAACGTCCTCGAGCCTGACGGCGGCCGCGGGAGCGGCCTGGCACCTGCTGGCCCAATTGGCGGCGGAGCGTCACCGCCGCTCGGTGGGTGACGCGTCGATCAACCGCATCCAGGCCCACCTCCGAGAGCACCTTGCCGAGCCGTTCAGCGTGCCCGGCCTCGCAGCCGA
>JBBRIY010000184.1:0-5814 GCA_038220215.1 Propionibacteriales bacterium | reverse complement strand
GCTGTACTCGGTCTCCAACACCGAGTTCGAGGGCGACGAGTCCGGTCGGGTCACCGGGCTGAACCTCACAGAGGTCGCCATGGTTGATGGTCGGTTCGAGAACGTGCCTGGCTCCGACCGGAGTATCTCCGCGCAGCTGGTGCTGCTGGCGATGGGCTTCACCGGGCCGCAGCGCGAGGGCCTGGTCGACCAGCTCGGGCTCGATCTGGACCCGCGGGGCAACATCGTCCGTGACGGCAACTTCGCGACCAGCGCAAACCGGGTCTTCGTCTGTGGGGACGCCGGCCGTGGCCAGTCGCTGATCGTCTGGGCGATCGCCGAGGGTCGGTCCTGCGCCAACGGCGTCGACGCCTTCCTGCAGGGCTCCTCACGCCTGCCGGCACCGATCAAGCCAACCGACCGGCCCCTTCTGGTGTGATCGGGTCGGCCTTCCGTAGGCTGAGGTATGGCCAACTCTGTCCCGCAGGGCCGGTTGAAGAAGCTCAAGCAGCTTGCCGCCCTCACCACCCGGCTACCGCTCCCGTCCGGGCCTACGCCGATCAAGGCGCCGCTCGACATCGCGTCGAAGTTCACCAAAGCCTGGAACGCTGGCGATGCAAAGGCGATCTCGGAGCTGTTCGCTGAGGACGCCGACTTCGTGAACGTGGTCGGGTTGTGGTGGACCAGCCGTCGCTCGATCCGCAGGGCACTCAAACGTGGCTTCGCCGAATGGTTCGACGGATCGACGTTCACCGTCGAGAAGCTCAGCCAGCGCCTGCTGGGCAGCGACGCCGCCATGATCATCGCCCGGTGGCGTATCGAGGGCCAGCGTGACCCCGACGGTGAGCTGGCCGAAGCCCGTCGCGGCCTGGCCACCGTGGCCATGCAGCAGCTTGAGGACGGCACCTGGCTGTGCGTGAGCTGCCACTTCACCGACATCGCTCCGGCGGCGGACACCAACCTGATGGTGGCTGGCGTCGTTACGCCGACCAGCTACCTCACCCCCACATCCCCGCGCGAGCGGCACCCGGACCAAATTGGGGACGGTTCCTAACTCGGTCCGGACCGAGTTAGGAACCGTCCCCAATTTGGTCCGGTCAGAAGGTGGCGGGAATTACAGGGCGATGCCCTGGTGGAGCCGGTGCAGGGTGCTCTTGCCGAACAGCGACTCGACGAGGTCGACGGCCAGCTCCGCCGTCGCGTTACGGAGATCGAGGGCAGGGTTCAGTTCGACCAGGTCCATCGAGGCCAGCCGTCCGGTGTCGGCGATCATCTCCATGCACAGGTGGGCCTCACGGTAGGTGGGCCCGCCGCGCACCGGGGTGCCGACACCGGGGGCGATCTCCGGGTCGACGAAGTCCAGGTCGAGGCTGAGGTGCAGGTGGGTGTCGTCGTCCACGCCGGCCAGTGCCCGCACCATGGTGCGACGCATGCCGATCTCGTCGACGAAGCGCATGTCGAACACTTCGACGCCCTCTGCGAACAGGAATGCCTTCTCACCGGAGTCCACGCTGCGCAGGCCCACCTGGCGGATCTCGTCGGTCCCGATGGCCGGTTGCTGGCCGGAAAGGTGCGTCAGTCCCTCCGGACCGAAGCCGGCGAGGCAGGCCACCGGCATGCCGTGGATGTTGCCCGACGGGGTGAGCTCTGCGGTGTTGAAGTCGGCGTGCGCGTCCACCCAGATGATGCGCAGCTTCTTGCCGGTCGCACGGCAGTGGGCGGCGACGGCGCTGATCGACCCGATCGCGAGGCTGTGGTCCCCGCCCAGCAGGATTGGCAGCCGGCCCGCGGCCAGCTCGGTCGCGGTGGCGTCGTAGACACTCCGGTTCCACTCGATCACCTCGGGCAGGTGCCGGTAGCCGTCGACGGGCGGCTGGTCGGGGTTCTTTGGACCGGCGAGGTCGCCGACGTCGTGCACATCGCACCCGAAGCCACGGAGGGCGGCGACGATGCCCGCAACCCGCAGCGCCTGGGGTCCCAGCCGGCACCCGGCGCGTGAGGCGCCGATGTCGGTCGGTGCCCCGATCAGACTTACCTCTTGCACGACGGTCCCTTCCCCAGCTGCGGCAGTTGCCGTAAGGATGCAACCATGACGGACCGATCGGGGCAAGCCGCAGCGCAGGGCAGGCGGGTCGCGTTGCTGCGGGGGATCAACGTCGGGGGAGCGCGCAGGGTACCGATGGCCGACCTGCGGGAGCTCGCCACCGGCCTCGGCTGGACGGGAGTGGCAACGCATCTGCAGTCGGGCAACCTGCTGTTCAGGGCCGAGGGGACTGAGGCTGAGCTGTCGAAGGCCCTCACCGCTGCCTTGAAGGATCGCTTCGACCTGCACATCGACGTCGTCGTGCGGACCGGGGAGGAGCTTCGGCAGCTGGTGGCCGGCCACCCGTTCGCCGACGGCGACCCGGCCCATGTCGTGATCGCCTGCAGTGACCGTCCGGTAAGCCGGGCGGCCGAGGCGAAGCTCGCCGCGCTGGCCGTCCACGGCGAACGGTTGCAGGTGACTGGCGCCAATATCTTTGCCGACTTCCCCGACGGCCAGGCGCGCTCGAAGCTCGCCGCCCAGCTGGTGTCCGCGCTGAGCCCTGCCACTGGCACGGCCAGGAACCTGCGCACGATGACGACGTTGGCAGAACTGCTCAGCTGAGCCCCTTCCTGCAACCAAACCGCGCCCTACCACGGAACTCCTGATCAGGCCGCACTCGGCGGCCAGAGGAAGGAGCAACACGATGCACATCCGTCGTATCGCCGCAGCGCTCGTCACCGCGTGCGTGGCATTCGCGCTGAGCGCCGCCCCGGCGTCGGCCCACAGCAGGTCCCACGACCCGGGCAACCGCAGTCTTGCCGCAGTGCTGACAGCTGACGGCAACACCTTCGACCGCAACTGGAACGACTACGACATCGTCACCGAGGCCGTGCTTGCGGTGCTCGCCGCCAAGCCGTCCAGTGCCGTCGGGGTGCTCGCTGACGGCAACGTCGCGCTCACCGCCTTCCTGCCGACGGACCGTGCCTTCCGCAACCTGGTGGGCGACCTCACCGGCAAGTGGTACCGCAGCGAATCCAAGGTCTTCAACGCCCTCGTCGCAGCTGTCGGTGTGGACACTGTTGAGAACGTCCTGCTCTACCACGTCGTGCCCGGCGCGACGATCACGAGGAAGGCCGCGCTCAAGGCTGACGGCGCATCGCTCCAGACGGCCCTCGCCGGCGCCAGCATCACGGTCGACGTGAAGTGGCGTTGCTTCGTCGTCCTGGTCGACAACGACCCGAACGACCGCAACCCGATGGTGAAGAAGTTCGACATCAACCGGGGCAACCTGCAGATCGCGCACGGCATCACCGAGGTGCTGCGACCTGCCAACCTGTGACGTCAGGCCACGCGGGGGCCATCGCGAGCTGCGGTGGCCCCCAAGGGGTCGTCTCCGGCCGGGAGTCCCGCTAGTCTCCGGGCATGGAGCTCGACGAGGAAGCCGAGGCGAGACGAGTGCTCGCTGAGAGCCTCCATTCCGGCTCACCCGACGCCCTCGCAGAGGCCTACCGTCGCTGGGCGCGGTTGATCTACACCATCTCCGTCCGCTCCCTGGAGAGCGCTGCCGACGCGGAGGACGTCACCCAACAGGTCTTCCTCGCAGCCTGGACGGGGAGGCACACGCTGCGGCCGACCGCCGACGCACTTCCGCGCTGGCTGGTCGGGATAGCCCGCCACCGGATCGCGGACACGATCGCGCAACGCTACCGCGGGCGACGTACGCTCGCTGCAGTGGCCGACCAGCCGGATCCGGCCGTCGCAGAGACGGCCGAACGGCTCATGCTCGCCCACGAGGTGGCCGCGCTGCCGGAACCCCGGCGGACCGTGCTGACGCTGGCCTACCTGCACGATTGCACGCACGAGGAGATCGCCCGGCGACTGGACCTGCCCCTGGGCACGGTGAAGAGCCACCTCGCGAGAGGATTGCTGCAGCTTCGCCGCAGGCTGGAGGGAGGGGAATGAGCACTCACCCCGATCCAGAACGCCTTGCCGCTGTCGCGAGCGGCGAAGCACCCGACGCCGACCTGGCTGCGCACCTTGCCGGCTGTGTCGACTGCGCAGCCGAACTCGACGCCCTGCGCGAACTCGCCGGGCGCCTGAACGGGCTCCAACACGTTGACTGGGTCGAACCGCCGGCAACGCTGCAGGCAGCCGTGCTCGCCGCAGCTCGTGGCGACACGCCCGCTCCACGCCCCCGGCGGTGGCTGCTGGTCGCGGCCGCTGCGGCCATCGGCGTGCTCGCCGGGGTAGTGGGCGGTGTACTGGGCGGACGGCTGCTGTGGCCGGCCCCCGTGCAACCGGCACCGGAGGTCGTGCTGGCATCGACGCGCCTCGACACGCTCGACACCGGCGTCCAGGAGGGCACCGCGACCCTGGTGCAGACCGCTGGCGGAGCCATCGAGCTCCGGGTCGCCACCGCTCCGGTCACGCCCGGCAACGGCTACGTCGAGGTGTGGCTGATCAACACCGACGGGAAACGCATGGTGTCGGTGGGGGTGTTGGCGAACGGCACTTCTGGCACCTTCCCGGTGGCCAGGGGACTGATCGATGCCGGCTACCTGATCGTGGACATCTCGCGGGAGGGCCTGGACGACAAGCCCCAGCATTCGGGCGACAGCGTGGTGCGCGGGCAGTTGTCGCTCTAGGGAGTTAGGGTGGTTGCTCGCTGACTTCCCCCAGCGCTTTCCCATCCGCAGCCATCCTTCCGGAGGTCGTAGGTCAGCGTGTCGTCAGGTTTCGTGCATCTGCATTGCCACTCGGAGTACTCGATGCTCGACGGTGCGGCGCGCCTCAAGGAGCTGGTCTCCCGCAGCGAACAGCTGGGGATGAACGCCCTCGCCGTCACCGACCACGGCAACCTCTTCGGCGCCTACGAGTTCTACAAGGCAGCCAAGGGCTCTTCGGTGAAACCGATCATCGGGCTCGAGGCCTACCTGACACCCAAGACCCACCGCAGCGAGCGCAAGCGCGTCCAGTTCGGCGACGGCACCGGGGACGACGTCTCGGCCAAGGGCGCCTACACCCACTTCACGATCTGGGCAGAGAACAACGCCGGCATGCACAACCTGTTCCGACTCAGCTCCCGATCAAGCCTGGAAGGGTTCTTCTACAAGCCGCGGGCCGACCGGGAGCTTCTTGAGCAGTACGCGAAGGGCTGCATCGCGACCACGGGATGCCCTTCGGGGGAGGTGCAGACGTACCTCCGGCTTGGCCAGTACGCCAACGCCCTGGCCTCAGCTGCCGAGTTCCGCGACATCTTCGGCCAGGGAAACTACTTCCTCGAACTGATGGACCACGGACTCGACATCGAGACCCGGGTGCGCGCCGACCTGCTGAAGCTGGCCAAGGACCTCAAGCTGCCGCTGGTGGCCACCAATGACCTGCACTACGTCAACGCCGCCGACGCCGAGGCCCACGATGTGCTGCTGTGCGTGTCCTCCGGCTCGAACAAGGACACGCCGAACCGGTTCCAGTTCAACGGCGACGGCTACTACCTGAAGTCGGCGGAGGAGATGCGGGCGCTGTTCTCGGAGCTGCCGGAGGCGTGCGACAACACCCTGGCCATTGCCGAACGGTGCAACACGAGCTTCGATGAGGGCAACGGCACCTTCATGCCGCGCTTCGAGGTGCCGGCAGGAGAGACCGAAGCGTCCTGGTTCGTCAAGGAGGTGGACCGGGGCCTGCAGGTTCGCTACCGCGGCGACGTGCCCGAGTACGCGGTGACGCAGGCAGCCTTCGAGGAGCAGGTGATCATCGACAAGGGGTACGCCGGCTACTTCCTCGTCGTCGCCGACTTCATCAACTGGGCG
>JBBRIY010000183.1:0-5851 GCA_038220215.1 Propionibacteriales bacterium | reverse complement strand
CAAGCTGCGCCGGTGGGTGTACCTGCACTACTTCAAGGAGGGGCAGCCTTCCATCAACTGGCTCGACCCGAGCTTTGCCGGCATGCGTCTGGTCATGGGCGACGCCCTGCACTCCCTGCTCGACCTGGGGTCCGGCGGCCTCCGGCTGGACGCCAACGGGTTCCTCGGCGTCGAGAAGTCGCTCAACCAGGGACCGGGCTGGTCTGAGGGCCACCCGTTGTCGCAGGCGGCCAACCAGCTGATCGGCTCGATGGTCCGGAAGGTGGGTGGGTTCACGTTCCAGGAGCTGAACCTCGCGATCGACGACATCGTCGACACCGGCGCGGTCGGCCCCGACCTGTCCTACGACTTCGTCACGCGGCCGGCCTACCAGTTCGCGCTGGCCACGGACGACACCGAGTTCCTGCGGCTCACGCTGCGGGAGGCGCTGCGCCTCGGCGTCGACCAGGCGTCCCTCGTGCATGCCCTGCAGAACCACGACGAGCTCACCTACGAGCTGGTGCACTTCGCCCGTCACCGCGAGGACATCTTCAGCCTCGGTGGTGTGGACTACACCGGGGCTGAGCTCGCCGAGCGGGTGCGCGACACGATGCGTCGCCTGCTCACCGGAGATGCGGCGCCCTACAACGCGCTGTTCGTTCAGAACGGCATCGCCTGCACCACGGCTTCGATCGTCGCTGCGAGCCTCGGCATCACCGACCTCGACGCGATCACCGACGCCGATGTGCGGCGCATCAGCAGCGCGCACATTCTGCTGTGCATGTACAACGCCTGGCAGCCCGGCGTGTTCGCCCTCTCCGGCTGGGACCTGGTCGGGGCTCTGCCGCTCGACCGCAGCAAGGTGAAGGGGCTGATCGGCACCGGCGACACCCGCTGGATCGAGCGTGGCGCGTACGACCTGCTGGGCAGCGCCCCGGATTCGAAGCGGTCGTCCTCGGGCATGCCGCTGGCGAAGGCCCTTTACGGGTATCTGCCCGACCAGCTGGCGAATCCCAACTCGTTCGCCTCACGGCTGTCAGCGATCCTGAAGGTACGCAAGCGTCACGGCATCGCGACGGGGACGCTGGTGGACGTCCCCGATGTGTCCAGCAAGAGCATGCTCGTGCTGGTGAACCGTCTGGCCACCGGTGTGGTGCAGATCACGGCGCTGAACTTCGGTCCGGAGAAGATCTCTGGACGGGTGCAGTCGGAGCACATTCCCGCCGGGAGGGTGGTCGACCTGAGCACCCGCCGCAAGGTGGACGACGTGGACAACCTGGGCGGGTTCACCGTCGAACTGCCGGCCTTCGGCGGGCTGGCGATGGTGGTGAAGGAGCCGACGCCACCGCCGGAGTCCTGAGCTATCCGGCGGTCAGGGCCGCGCGGGCCTGCTCGATGGTGGCGGTGAGGGCTGCGACCCGGGCCTTCAACCCGGTCGCCTCCTCCTCGGCCTTCACAAGGGCGTCACGCGCCCGGTCGAGTTCGGTCTCAAGGCTCTCGACGCGTCGGCGCGCAGCCCGGACGGTTGACCCCGCCTCCTTGCTGCGGCCCTCGATCGCTGAGCGCTCGCGCTCTGCTGCCGCCAGCTCCCTCCGGGCGGCGGCCAGCTGCTCCTTCGCCGAGGACGCGTCGTTCTTGGGGCCTTTCTTGGCTGCGCCGGCTGTGGCGGAGGAGGCGGCGGCGAGCGGGGCGACGGCCATCTGCACCTCGCCGAAGCCTCCGTAGCTGTGTGCCCGGTCGACGCGTCCGGTCCGCACCTGCACGTCCACCGACGGATCGGCGAGCGCTGCCCCGAGGGTGTTCCTGGCCTCGTCGAGCCCGGTTCCGGTTGCAGCGATGCCCAGCTGGGCCAGATGCGCGGTGAGATCGCGCAACACCCTGCTGACCAACGGCCCGCGCCGGTTGGCGAGGTCCCGCAGGGCGGCGAAGTCGCCGGCCGCCTGCGTCTCGCGCAGGTCCCGTCCCAGGTCGAGGAGCTCCCTCAGCGACGTCAGCCCGGCAGCGGCAGCCTGGTTCAGGTACCCGGCGCCCACCGTCGGACGCCGCAGCGCCTTGATGGCCGTCGCGAGTTCCCGGTTCCCGTCCGCCCGTGCCTGCTTGGCCAGCTCGTCGCGTCTTGCAACGAAGTCGGCAGGAGCCCCCGCGTACAACTCCGCGCTCACCGCGTCCAGCCCCAGTCCTTCGGTCATGCCGACCATGATGCCCCCACTCCCCGGGGGCACGGGTGTCCCACTCAGTCCACCGGCGCGAATCGGGGACGGTTCTCCTTTCGCGCCACGGACCCGTTTGGCCCGAACCTGGGGACGGGGTGCTTGGGGGCGCTGGCGGAATTGGGGCGATCACCGAACGTGCTGCCAGCAGAACCGCCGTCCTGGTGTGCCAGGCGCGGATGGACGCCTCGCCGTCGGGATGTTCTCCGACCCGGTCGCCCGCGAACTGCTGGACGCCGCAGAGCTCACCCTCGTCGACAACGTCCGCGCCGACCAGCTCCCCGGCGCTCCCGGTGAGCGGCTGGGCCACGAGTTGCTCGCCCGAATGGCCGACCATCGTGCCGCGGACCATCGCGATCGACCGGGCAGTCCGCGATCGCGACCCGCCGATGAGGCAAAGCGTCCAACCCCTGACAGTGTCGGCGGCGACCCCTTAGGTTGATCCTCAGCCGGGCGGGTCCGGCACGGGTGGAGGTAGATCATGGCGGACGGGCAGTCAACCGATACGGCCACACACCAGGCGACGGCCGGACGCCGCACCTGGCGGCTGCCGGCCGACACTGTCCCCGAGCGCCCCGACTACGCCGTCGTCCGGCGGCTGGTCCTCGGCAGCGCGCTGATGCTGTTCCTCGAACTGGCCCTGATCCGCTGGCTGGGCTCGAATGTCGTCCACCTCAGCTATTTCTCGAACTTCGTGCTGCTCGGCTCCTTCCTCGGCATCGGGCTGGGTTTCCTGATCGCCCGCAAGTCCTGGTCGGTGCTGCCGTACGTGCCGGTGATCCTGGCCGTCCTCGTGGTCGGCACCTACCTTGCGCCGGTCACCATCGACCGCGCCGGCGACCAGATCATCTACTTCACTTCGCTGAACACCACCGGACCCCCCGCCTGGCTGGTGCTGCCACTGATCTTCATCTTCGTCGCAGCCGTGCTCGCCGGTCCCGCCGAGGTGGTTGGACGCTGCTTCGCGCCCCTGCGCCCCCTGACCGCCTACCGGTGGGACCTGGTCGGATCGCTGATCGGCATCTCTGCCTTCACGCTCATGTCGTTCCTGCAGGCGCCGTCCGTGGTCTGGGGTGTGTTGGTGACGGTGGCGTTCTTCACCCTGATCGAGGACTGGAAGCGCTGGCTAGCCCTCGCCGCAGGACTGGCCATGGTCGTCGTCCTGCTGCTGGAGACGGTGACACCCGGCATCTCCTGGTCCCCGTACTACAAGATCCGTGTCCAGGAGAAGGTGCTCGGCGGCATCCCGCTCACCGACATCTCCGTCAACGGCGTCCCCCACCAGATCATGCGAGCCGCGGCCCAGCGGCTGCAGGAGGAGCCGCAGTACGGCTTCCCGTACCAGCGGACGCCCGGCAACTCCCTGGGCAATGTGCTGATCATCGGCGCCGGCTCGGGTTCCGACGTGGCCATCGCCCTCTCCAAGGGCGCCAAGCACATCGACGCCGTCGACATTGATCCCCGGATCATGCAGATCGGCCTGGAGCGAAACCCCGACCATCCCTACAGCGATCCGCGGGTCACACGCCACGTCAACGACGGACGGGCCTTCCTCGAGGGCACGGACACGAAGTACGACCTGATCCTGTTCGCCTTGCCCGACTCGTTGGCGCTGGTGACCGGCGCGTCCCAGATCCGGCTGGAGAGCTTCCTGTTCACCGAGCAGGCCCTCACGGCCGCCAGGGACCACCTGACACCGGGTGGCGCCTTCGCGATGTACAACTACTACCGCGAGGACTGGCTGATCGACCGCCTGGCCGGCACCGTCGGGACGGCCTTCGGCCACACCCCCTGCGTTGACCTGCCCGGCGGCGGACAGGCCGTCGTGACGGCGGCCCTCGACCAGGTCAACCAGGTCTGCGGCTCCGACTACGTGCCCGCAGGAACCGTGATCGCCCCGGCAACCGATGACCGGCCCTTCCTGTACTACCAGGGGGGTCCCATCCCCGCGCTCTACCTGTGGACGCTGGCCGGCATCCTGGTGATCTCCGCGATCGCCGTCCGCGCACTCGGCGGGCCGTTCCGCGCGATGCGTCCCTACGCCGACCTGTTCTTCATGGGCTCGGCATTCATGCTGCTGGAGACGAAGAACATCGCAACCTTCGCCCTGCTGTTCGGCACCACCTGGCTGGTCAACGCCCTCGTGTTCGCCGGTGTGCTGCTGATCGTGCTGGCAGCCGTCGAGACCACACGGAGGTTCCGAACACCCCCGCTGCCAGTCGTCTTCGGGGGCATCGCCGCGTCGCTGGCCGTGAGCTTCCTCGTCGAACCGGCCTGGCTGCTGACGTTGCCCCTCTTCCCTCGGCTGGTGGCGGCCGTGGTGCTCGCCTTCATTCCGATCTACCTGGCCAACGTGGCGTTCTCCAAGCGGTTCGGGGCCTCGGACGACTCACAGTCGGCCTTCGGGCTGAACCTCCTGGGTGCAATGCTCGGCGGCTGCCTGGAGTACCTCGGGCTGCTCACCGGCTACAACAACCTGCTCCTGCTCGTTGCCTTGCTCTACCTGTTCGCGTTCCTGCTCACCCCGCGGGCCAAGGGTGGCTTGGTCTCCATCTAGGGCCTCCATCCAGGGTTTCCATCCAGGCCGGGAACGACGGCATGGGCGCACATCTGCCCAGCTCGGAGCAGGTTGCGCGCCGCAGGGATGTATCGGGAAGTGCCGCTGCGCGCTCCTATGGTCGTCAGTCGACCTGGAGGGACCAGTCATGCGTATTCAGGCGTTACTCACCGGCCTTGCCCTTGTGCTGGCCGTTCCATTCGCCAGCCCTACGATCGCCGTCGCGGCCGCGGACGGGTGCGCGACCGGGGTGAAGTCCGACTTCAACGGTGACAACCGCACCGACACCGTCGTTGGCGACCCGCACGCGACCGTCAACGGCCAGGCCGGAGCGGGACGACTGGTCGTCCTCTACGGCGACGCCGACGGCCTCGTCGGAGAGGGCCTGCGTGACGTCCTGTGGCAGGGCGAGGCAGAGATCTCCGGCATCCCGGAGGCGGGCGACCACTTCGCCGCGGCACTGGCGATGGCCGACATCGACTGCGACAGCTACACCGATGTTGTCGTCGGCGTCCCCGGTGAGGACATCGGCGGAGCCGACGTCGGGTATGTCCAGGTTCTCTACGGCGGAGCCGGTGGCCTGGCCATCTCGGACGCCTCGACCAACTACACCCAAGCCAGCTTCGGCCAGGTGGCGCAAGCCGGTGACCAGTTCGGGTTCGCCGTCGACGTCGTCGAGGACCTGGGACAGGGCGGGACGCCGGCGCCTGACGCCTACGCCCTGGCCATCGGAGTGCCGGGCGCCAATGTGGGCGGCCACAACGACGCGGGAGCGGTTGCGGTCAAGGCCGCCTACGACGGCGGCAACGAGGAGTACTGGCTGACCCAGGACACTCCCGGGATCCCGGGCGGGGCCGAGACCGGGGACCGCTTCGGCGCTGCCGTGTCCTGCAACTACCTCAGTGGCGAGAGCACCGCCATCGACTGCGTGGTCGGCACCCCGAACGAGGACATCGGCTCCAAGGCGGACGCCGGTGCCGCGACCCTCGTACAGGACATCTACTTCGACGACGAACTGGTCGGCATCTCGCTGGACCAGAACGCGCCCGGCGTACCCAACAGCAGCGAGGCAGGAGACCGTTACGGCTCCGTCGTCGACACCATC
>JBBRIY010000182.1:0-5889 GCA_038220215.1 Propionibacteriales bacterium | reverse complement strand
TGCGGGCTGTGGAGAACTGGCCTCGGGAAAGGCTCTTGTCCACAGCCCGACGATGACGTGGAAGATTCTCGCCGCGGCGCCGGATGGTGTCGGCATGACCACCTTCGTGCCGACGTTCACCGGGAACCGCGACCGCGCGCGCGTCCTCACCGAGATCCTTCGCGGAGGGCCGGCTGTCTCCGGCGTGACGCTGGTCGCACTCATCGACCGGACCACCCAGGAGGTGTTGTCCGTGCGCAGTCTGCCGACACCAGAGGCCGTCCTCGATGCGGACGGCTACTTCGACTACGAACGACGCTCTCGACTGAGCGGCGTCCTCCGCGACGTGGCCAAGGACCTGGCGCCAGATCGCCGGTGGACCGGCGAACGGTGGAGCGCGATGACCTCCGAGCTGATCACGGTCGTGTGCCGTGGCGGCGCGGCAGAGATCACGCCGACCGAGGTTCAGTACTACTGGGGGTGGCGGTACAGCAACCACCTCACGGAGGCCCGGGATGGCGACGTCTACGTCGTGACGCCCCAGGGCTGGGCGAACCTGGCGCCGGAGTTCTCGGGTACCGCGCCGGCCCTGGCCGCCGGAGCCGACGCCTTCGACACCGAGCCGGGGGTGCAGGAAGCGGAGCAGGTCCTCGCTGATGCGTCGCTTGCCCTGCTGGGCCCGGAACCACGCGAATGCCTGGTCTGTTACGTGCACCGGATGCTGGTGGAGTTCGGCTGCGACTGCCGACTGAGGTTCGCTACGCACTACCGCGATGTGCGGGCGCCCCGTGCCACCGGCCTGGAACGCCGCCTGGGACGCCTGGGTGGCTACTGCGACTGCGAGATCTTGTTCAACGGCTACGAACTCCGACCGCAGTACTGGGTGCCGGAGGCTGACGCCGTGAGCGACGGGTTCGACGAGAACGAAGACGAGAACGAGGAGGAGCGGACGTGGCCGAAGCCTCTGCACGCTTGCCGGGGGGTCCGCGCGGGTTCCACGCAGCCGTGCGCGTTGTGGTGCCGACTCCGGCGGTGGTGACAACCCAGGGCGATGGTTGACCCTGACGGCAGCTAGCCCCGCAGGATGCTCGCGAGCTTCTTTCCCCGCGCCAGCTCGTCGACCAGCTTGTCGAGGTAGCGGACCTTCTGCATGAGCGGGTCCTCGATCTCCTCGACCCGAACCCCGCAGACCACGCCAGTGATCAGGCCCACGTTCGGGTTGAGCCGCGGGGCCTGTGCGAAGAACGTCTGCACGTCGACCCCCGTGGCGATGGTCCGCTCCAGGCCGTCAGCGTCGTAGCCGGTGAGCCAACAGATGACCTGGTCGACCTCGTCCCTGGTGCGGTCCTTCCGCTCGGCCTTCTTGACGTAGAGCGGGTAGAGGCTGGCGAAGCTTGTCCTGAAGATCCGGTGTCCGTCCACGGGCTGTCCCTCCGTTGTCAGGGGCGCACCCTGCTGGAGTGGCCCCAGGGACCCCTCCCAAACACCGAGTCCACTCCAACACTCGACAAGACGCCGGCGCCCCCCATGGTCGGCGTAGGTCAGGCGTCCGGGGCGAACCCCGGACGGGGCGATGTCCCCAATGCTAGGAAGGGCGGCAAGACCTCACCAGACCCCTATCGAGTGACCGCACCAGGCACGCCCGTCAGCCGCTGTCCGGTACGCCGCAACGCCACGGTGACCGGGGGGTCGCCGTAGGGGGAGTGCCGCGTCACCGTCGCTCCAGGACGGAGGCCGGCATCCGAGCGGTATCTCCCGCGGAGCGCTGTCTCGGCTCCTTCGTCCCCGTCATCGGCGCGTTCCAGCAAGTCGGCGAGGTCATCGAGCACCTCCGGGGTAGCAGGCGGGTTCCAGTCGTCCCAGAGAAGCAACTCGTCTCCGTAGCGGTGTGCGACCTGGAACACCACATAGGTGCCGATGAAGTCCGGTCCCCGCAGTGGCAGGTCGGGTGCGACTCCGTACTGGTCGGCATCGAGAAGCCCCGAGCGATACCCCTGCCACACCTGCGCTGCGGTCTGGAACGGCGCGCCGGCCCCCCGTGGCATGTCGCGGGCGTCGAAGGGGAAGGCGCCAGCCGCCAGCTCCGGGTCCGTGCGCACCCAGCGCTCGCCGGTGAAGTACTCGACCACGACGTGGTCGTGGTGGAACGGCGGCTCGAAGTAGCCAGCGAAGCCCACGACGTTGCGGGCCGGCACGCCTCTGGCACGCAGGGCGCCGGTGAGGAACAGCGAATGGTCGCGGCAGCAGCCTGCAACCCGTGACACGAGGTCGCGCGGCTCGGTGAGCGGCGCCTGGTGCCGGGCCTGGTCGAGTTCGAGGATCGTCTCGAGCCACCTGCTGTCGATCTCCCCGTGCCGCTCCTCGGGCAGGTCGGGCAATTCCGCCCGGTAGTGGGCGATCGTGTTGCGGGCCGCTGCGCACAGGCTCTCGACATCGTCGGGCACGGCGAGCAGGAGCTTGGCGTGGCGTCCCGGATCCGAGTAGTCCGACTGCTGGCGGAACTGGTCGATCGTGGCCATGGGCCGACCCTAGGCGAGTCCAACCCGCAATGGAACGGTCCCGACTGCCCAGGTCGCAAGGGTTGCCATCGGGGGGCATCATTGAGGTATGAGTTCACCGCAGGTCACGCAGCCGAAGTCCGCTCGGACACGGACACTGGCACTGGTCGCCGCTGGAGTACTGGCTGCGGCAGGAATCACCGGTCTCGCCGCCAGGGGAGCAGCCGCCGATCCGGTGCTGCCTCCGCTGACGCCCGCAGAACTTCTCGGCAAGGTTGCGGCAGCCCAGGTGGACGGCCTCAGCGCCACCTTCGAGCAGCGCAGCGACCTCGGCCTGCCGGCGCTTCCCGCCGACATCGGTGACGCCGGTAATGACCTCAGCTCCGCGCTCGCCCTCCTCACCGGTTCCCACACCGTGAGGGTCTGGCTCGCCGAGCCCGACAAGGCGAAGGTTGCCCTCGTCGACGGCTCAACCGAGAGCTCGATCACCCGCAACGGCCTGGACGTGTGGGCGTGGTCGAGCACCAAGCAGGAGGCCGTGCACTCCAAGCTCGAGGCGCCCACCCCGAAGCCGTCCGGCACGCCGACGTCGCCCACCACCGCCATCAAGGACCTGCTCGCCAAGGTCAGCCCGACCACCGAGGTCGCCACCTCCGGCACCGGGTACGTCGCCGGCCGCGCGGTCTACCAACTGGTACTCACCCCGAAGGACGCTGGCAGCCTGGTCAGCCAGGTGCGCGTCTCCGTCGACGCTGAAAGCTTCGTGCCGCTGGGCCTGCGGATCATCGCGGACGACGGCCAGGACGCCGTCACCGTCGCGGCCACCTCGATCGACTACAGGGTGCCCGCCGCGTCCGTCTTCGACTTCCAGCCACCTTCCGGCGTGACCGTCACCGAGCGCAAGGCCGATGGCTCCGCCCCGTCCAGGGACGGCAAGCCGACCGGCTCGAAGCCGAAGACCTTCGGCTCCGGCTGGGCGACCGTCGCGGTCATGGACACTCCGTCGTCCGACAAGCCCGACGAGCAGGCCCAGGTGCTGCTCGACTCGCTCCCGGCGGTGTCCGGCTCGTGGGGCAAGGGGCGTCTCCTCAGCACAAGCCTTGTCAACGCAGTGATCACCGATGACGGCCGGATCGCCGTCGGCTCGGTTGTTCCCGAACGGCTCTATCAGGCACTCGCCGCCAAGTGAGTCAGGCGAGCGCACCGATGGCTGAAGCCCAGGCATCGGAGGACTTGCCTGCGATCGCTTCCGCTGGGCTGACCAAGCGGTTCGGGCATCAGCTGGTCGTCGATGCCATCGACCTGGACGTGCCTCGCGGAGCGGTCTACGGGTTCATCGGGCCCAACGGGTCCGGCAAGACCACGACCATTCGGATGCTGCTCGGGCTCGTCCGGCCAGATGCCGGCGGGGCCAGCCTGCTGGGACAGGTGATGCCCGCAGCAGCCACTGAAGTGCTGCCCCGCGTCGGCGCCCTCGTGGAGGGCCCGGCCTTCCACCCCTACCTCTCCGGACGCGCCAACCTCCTTCGGGTGGACGCCGCCGACCGGCGCAGCGACCCCGACACGGCCTCCGGCCGGGTGGCATCAGCGCTCGACCGGGTCGGCCTCGGAGTTGCGGCCGCCAAGAAGTACCGCGCGTACTCCCTGGGCATGCGCCAGCGTCTGGGAATCGCCGCAGCCCTGCTGCAGCCGCGCGAACTGCTGGTGCTCGACGAGCCGACCAACGGCCTCGATCCGCAGGGCACGCGGGAAGTGCGCCATCTGGTCGCGGAGCTGGCCGCCGACGGCACCACGATCTTCGTCTCCAGCCACCTGCTGGCCGAGGTCGAGCAGCTCTGCACCCACCTGGGCGTGATGCGGGCCGGCAAGCTGGTTGCCCAGGGCCCGATGGGTGAGCTCAGGGCCCTCACCGCCACCCGCTTCCGGATGCGCACCCGCGACCCGGTGCCGGCGCTGGCCGTGCTGCAGACCCTCGGCGTGTCCGACGGAACCGAGATCGACGGCGGCATCGGTGGCAACCTCGGCGAGGTCCCGCCCGAATGGATCGTGCAGGCCATGGTGCGGGCAGGGATCACCGTCGCCGAGTTCGTACAGGTCACACCGACGCTGGAAGACCTGTTCGTCCAGCTCACCGGGGAGGGCTTCGATGTCAGCGGCTGAAGTGGCGGCCCCGCGTCGCACCCGTCCGGTGCGGGCCTGGTTGCGGTTGCTCGGTTCGGAGTTGGGCCTGATGTTCGGCCGCCGGCGCAACCGGGTCGGGGTCGGTGTCCTCTTCGGGCTCGTCGTGCTGGTCGGAATCGCGCTCAAGGTGTCCCAGGTCCGCCATCCCCGCTCGCCCGCCGGCGACCTGATGTCCGCAGTGGCGGGCAACGGGATCTTCCTCGGCTTCGCAGGGCTCAGCGTGGAGATCGCGCTGTTCCTGCCGCTTGCGGTGTCGGTGCTCGCCGGGGACGCGGTCGCCGGCGAAGCGAACCAGGGCACGCTGCGCTACCTCCTGATCGCCCCTGTCGCTCGCGGACGCCTGCTGGTGATGAAAGCGGTGTCGCTGGCCATCGGCAGCCTCGTGGGGGCGGCCGTCGTTGCCCTCAGCGGCGTGCTGACCGGTGCGGTGCTGTTCAACATCGGGCCGCTCACCACCTTGTCCGGGACCCGGCTCGGAGTGGGCGAAGGGTTGCTGCGGCTGCTGCTGGCCGTCCTCTACCTGGCGGCCGGCCTGAGCGCACTGGCAATGATCGGATTGTTCATCTCCACCCTCACCGAGCAGCCGATCGCCGCCACCGTCGCCACCGCGATGGTGAGCACCCTGCTGTGGATCCTCGACGCCGTCCCGCAGCTGGACTGGCTGCACCCGTTTCTGCTCGTCGATCGCTGGCTGTCATTCGTCGACCTGCTGCGCGACCCGGTCTTCACCGACCGGATCATCACCGGCCTCTGGGTGGACGCGGCCTACGCGGCGGTGTTCCTGCTCCTGGCGTGGCTGCGATTCCGTAACAAGGACATCACCAGCTGAAGCCCGACCGATCGCGGGCGGCAATTCCTCCCCGCTGATCCGGAGAAGATCGGCACTAGAGTGAATCCCGGTAGCCTCGATCCCGCCAGAGAGGGCCGCCAGCAGTGTTTCCGGCATCCTCAGTGCCGCCGTGCTTCGGGTAGTCCGCGCGCTTTTCGGTACCTTTCCCGACGCACGTCAATGACTTGGCGGGGGATCTCGGAGGGCACCCCAGCACCATGCGTGTACACCTGCAAACCCTGCTGCACGACGGCCCGGTACCTCATGCCTGATCGCGACGCCCTTGTCCGGGCCGGCCTGCTGTTGTTCACGCTGACCGGTGACCTGACCCAGGCGGCGGTCGAGACCCTTGGCGCTGGCAACGGCGGCAACCGGCAGGTGCAGATCCTGCTGGCCCTGCAC
>JBBRIY010000181.1:0-5894 GCA_038220215.1 Propionibacteriales bacterium | reverse complement strand
GTGATGTGGTCGGCGCCACGGTCCACCAGGAACTGCACCGCGCCGCCCAGCGAGCCACCGGTGGCCAGCATCGGGTCGAGCACGTAGCACTGGCGTCCGGAAAGGTCCTCGGGAAGGCGCTCAGCGTAGGTGAAGGGCTGCAGGGTCTCCTCGTCGCGCACCATGCCGAGGAACCCGACCTCTGCAGCCGGCATCAGCTGCATCATGCCTTCGAGCATGCCCAGTCCGGCCCGGAGGATCGGGACCACGAGCGGACGCGGCCGGCTCAGCTCCACGCCCATGGTGGTGATCAGCGGGGTGGTCACCTCGCGCGGCTGGACCCGGACCTCGCGGGTGGCCTCGTAGGCCAGCAGGGTCACCAGTTCGTTGACGAGCGCCCGGAAGGTGGGTGAGTCGGTTGCGATGTCACGCAACAGCGTGACTTTGTGATCGATGAGCGGGTGATGAGGTGCGACGAGTTCCACAACCAGAACCTTCGCACACTGGGCCAACCCCGGCGCGACGCGTCCGGGATCAGCAGTGCGCTGTCTCGCGACCCGGGTATGCCGGCCCCCACGCGGGCCGCAGCGGCCGGATGATCAGCGAGGAGCCGGTGGGCAGCCTCACGCCCACCGGCGGCTGACCAGTGCACCCGGATGAAGTGCTCCGGGGACGGCAGTTCCTACTGCTACCAAGGATGGGCCGAGCAACCGCGTGCTCGGCCAAATCCGCCCTTCCCGGACCAGATTGGGGACGGTTCCTTACTCGGTCCACCGTGTCGATGCCGAAACGTGGGTAATCCTCCGGCCAGCGTCTCCCGGAGCTCCGGCCTAGGGTGGCGGAATGGACCATGGCACAGCCAAGGATTGGCTCGACCGCTACGTGGCCGCATGGGTCTCCTACAACCCGGCGGCGATCGGCGACCTCTTCACCGAGGACGTCTCCTATCGCTACCACCCCAGCGACGAGCCGACGATCGGTCGCGCTGCCGTCGTGGCGTCATGGCTGGGGGAGTCGACAGCGCAGCAGGCGTCCACCCGCGACGCTCAAGGGACCTACCAGGCGGCCTACGCTCCGGTGGCCATCGAGGATGACGTCGTCGTCGCCATCGGCACCTCGACCTACTTCACCGCGCCGGAGGGCCCGGTCGATGCCGTTTACGACAACTGCTTCCTGATGCGCTTCGACGACTCCGGCAGGTGCAGCGACTTCACCGAGTACTACGTGAAGCGTCGGCTCTGAGCGCAGGCAGCGCGGGTGCAGGGCACTCCTGCCGATCGGTGCGGACGGCAGCCAGCGTTTGGCCGCTCCCCGCGACGGGTAGTGAGCGGGCTACCGAAGGAGAACAATGGCCAACACGGTTGAATGCCCGGTCTGCGGGCAGCAGGTCGATCCGGACAACGCTCCGGCCAGCGATACCTACGACGACCAGACCTATGTCTTCAGTTCCACCGAGTGTCGCGAAGCGTTCGTCAAGGATCCCGGAGGGTACGTCGGGAACACCGGCAGCTGAGCTCGCCTACAGCGTGGCCTTGCCGCCGGTGACACCGAGGATGGTGCCGGAGACGTAGCTCGCGTCCCGTTGCGAGGCGAGGAACACGAATGCCGGCGCCACCTCGGCCGGCTGACCGGCCCGTCCAAGGGGCGCGTCAAACCCGAACTCGGCCACATCCTCCGCGTCCCGCGTCGCGGGCTGCAGCGGAGTCCAGATCGGTCCCGGGGCGACAGCGTTCACCCGGATGCCTCGGGGACCGAGCTCTTCGGCGAGGTTGACCGTGAGGTTGTTGATGGCAGCCTTCGTCGCCGCGTAGTCCAGCAACTTCCCGGACGGCGCGTACGCCTGGATCGAGCTGGTGTTGATGATGCACGAGCCTTCGCCCAGGTGGCTCAGCGCTGCCTGGCACAGCCAGAGGGGAGCGAGCAGGTTGGTCCGCACGACTCGTTCCACCAGCTCCTGCTGGAGGTTCCCGATGGTTCCCGCGTCGTCGCGGCTGAAGTGGAAGCCGGCATTGTTCACGAGGATGTCCAGCCCGCCGAGTTGCGCCGCGGCCCGGTCGACAACGGTGCGGCAGGTGTCGGCATCGGTGAGGTCGCCAGGGATCCCCACGCCCTGCTTGCCCGCCTTCTCCACCCACTCGAGGGTCTCGGCAGCGTCCGGCTCCTCCTCGTCGAGGTAACTGATGGCGACGTCGGCGCCCTCGCGGGCGTAGGCGATGGCGACCGCCCTGCCGATGCCGGAGTCGCCGCCGGTGATCAGGGCGCGCATTCCGGTCAGCTTCCCGCTCCCCAGATAGGACTCCTCGCCGTGGTCGGGCCGGGGGACCATGGCGTACGTGAGGCCTGGCGGCTGTTGCTCCTGGGGTGGGAAGCCTGCTTGTTGCGCCCCGCCGTCCGGACCGTGCTTGCTCTGTTCGGTCATGCGGGAAGCCTTACCCGTCGGAGCCCTGGTCCACGCCCAGCAGGTCGACCACTGTGCGTCGACCACTGCGCGCCTGCGGGGCGATGCGGGCGTCGCGGAGGCCGAGCGGGTCGAAACTCGCGGCGGAACGATTCGATCGCTGCTGGTCGGAACTGCTGCAGGGGCTGCGGGTCGCGAAGACCGGCATCCGGGGAGCGTCCCCACAAGGGGCTGAGCCGGACCTCGTCCAGTACGGTCAGGGCCACGGCGCAGTATGGTCAGGGCCACGGCGCAGGGTCGCCGTTCGACATCACATGGAGGAGGAGCCCAGGTGAGCCGTCCGCCCGAGGCCGACTTCGAAGTCGTGGTGCGGCCGGGTTTCGCCGTCATGCTCGCATGCCTCGTGCTGCTCTTCACCGGGCTCTACCTGTTCGCCGGCGCTCTGGCCGGCGAGGTCACGACGTTCCCGATGGCCCTGAACTGGGCCGCCGGCGTTGTGGTGCTGGTGCTGCTGGGGATCCTGCTCCATGAACTCGGGCACGTGGCCGTCGCCGCGGCCCGGGGCCAGAGGTGGACGCGGGTGGTCCTCGACCGCTCCGTTCTGGGCGTCGTCATCGAGCCGGGAGCGCCGGGTTGGCCCCAGGTGTTCCGCAGCCTTGCCGGGTCGGTCGTCCAGCTGATCGTGGCACTGCCCATGCTGGCGACCGTGTACCTGGAGGATCCGTCCATTCGGCTGACCCTGCGTAGCGGCGCCCACTCCTTCTGGTGGGTGGCCGGGGTCAGCAACGTGCTGATCGCACTCGTCAACCTGCTCCCCGTTCGCAGTTGGGACGGCGGCCAGGCCCTCGCCGGCATCCGTGACGCGCGGCGTACAGGGGGCCGACCTCACCAAAGGTCCATCGACCCCCTGAGCTAGGGTGTCTGCGGGTGATGGATCCCGCCCGGGCTCGTCCCGAACCGCCGTTCGGCTGATGGTTCCTGTGCGTAGCGGGCGGACAGTGCGCCCGAATCGTCGGAGGTCAGCGTGCCGTTCCACCACCACGTGCCCCAGCCCAGCCCGCAACGGATGGTGCCGGTTTCTGGCAGCCCGCTGGTCGTCGGAGTCGTTCCCGGCCAGTCTGAACTGGTCGCAGTCACCGCAGCAGCATGGGCCGAAGCCCTCGGTGGCGTTCCGCTGCACTTCGCCTACGTCGACGCCACCCGGATCGTCGACGAGGAGTACGCCGACGGCACCGTCCGGCATTCCTCGCTCGATCCCGACCTCGCCGACGACTCCTGGACGACCGTGGAAGCCGAACTGGGCGCAGGCCTGGCCAGGCTGCTCGCAGATCATCCCGCGGCCTGGGACTTCCGCTATCTCGCCGGACGGCCCGATCGCGCGCTGACGCACCTGGCACGGGCCGTCGGGGCGTCAGCCTTCATTGTGGGGGCGCGCCGGCCGTCGTCGGCCGAACGGGTCCGCGAGTTCCTCGCCGGATCGGTGGCGCTGCACTTGACCCGGCACCAGCACCGCCCGGTGATCGTCGTGCCGGTCGCTGTCGTCGACTGGAAGGCGCCTGCCCCGTGGTAGCCACCAGATCGCGGGCCCGGCGCTTCCTGCCGGTCGACCCGCGGTGGCTCGCCCTGATCTTCGGTGGCGCAGCCCTGGGGACGACGGCGCGCTCGCTGCTGGAGGGCTCCTGGCCGGCTGCGTCAGGGGCCTTTCCGTGGACCACCTTCCTGATCAACCTCTGCGGCTCGTTGCTGCTCGGAATGCTGCTGGAGGCTATCGCGGAGAGCGGACGCGACGTCGGGTGGCGGCGCGGCCTGCGGCTCGGCGTCGGCACCGGGGTGCTGGGCGGGTTCACCACCTACAGCAGCTTTTCCGTCGAGACGGTCCTGCTGCTGCGCTCAGGCGACTGGCTGGTGGCCATCGGCTATGCACTGGCCAGCGTCGGTGCCGGAATCGCCGGCGCCCTGCTCGGCGTCCGGCTGGTGCGGTGGACGACGCGCGGCCTTCGCCGGGCCGCGGTCGCGCGGAGCGCGCGATGATCGGGCTGCTGGTCGCCGTTGCCGGCGGCATGGGAGCCGTCGTCCGGTTCCTCGTCGACACCTGGGTCGGGCACCGCAGCCAGGGCTCTCCTGTGCCGCTGGGCACCATGGCCATCAACGTCACCGGCTCGTTCCTGCTCGGCCTGCTGACCGGCTGGTGGATGTTCGACACCGGCGACCCCGGGTGGCGGCTGGTGCTCGGCACCGGCTTCCTCGGTGGCTACACCACCTTCTCGACGGCCTGCGTCGAGGCCGCCCGGCTCACCCGCGCCGGACGCGGCTGGACGGTCCTCGTCCATGCCGGCGGCATGCTGCTGCTGAGCATCGGCGGCGCAGCGCTGGGCGTCTGGCTGGCCGGGTTGTAGCCGGGCCTGCTGACCGCGGTTCAGACGGCGGCGTCGGCGACGGCTTTCATCACCGGACGGAGCTCCAGCCACCACTGGTCCTTGGGACGGCGGAAGGTGAGGTCCATCTCGGCCATCATCTCCGCTATCGGATGCGCAGTGACCTTCGACTTCACGAGGCCCAGGTAGAAGCTGTCGGCGGTGCCGGCGGTGAACTGGTCGTTGATCAGGTCGAGCGCCCGGGACACCAGCCTGACAGCGAGCAACCGGTCGAACGGTGAGGGACATCCTCCCTGCTGGATGTGGCCGAGCACGTTCTGCCGCACGTCGTAGAGCCCTTGCCCCTCCTGTTGCAGCAGGCGGGCGAGGAAGTCGGTCGTGTAGAGCGGGTTGGCGTTCTCGTTGCGGATCGCGAGGAACAGTTTCCGGCCAGAAGCAAAGCTGTGCCGCAGCCACTGCAGGTCCTCCTGCATCCCGGCGAGGCTAATCCCCTCCTCGTGCAGGTAGACGCGCTCTGCCCCGCCGGCGAGCCCACACATCAAGGCCAGGTACCCGCAGTAGCGTCCCATCGTCTCCACCACGAAGGCCCGCTTGGATGCGCTCCCGGACATCTTGATCCGGTCGACGGCCTCGGTGATCACGTTCAGCGCGGTATCGGCGCCGATTGCAAGCTCGGAGCCGGGAAGGTTGTTGTCGATCGACGCGGGTACGCAGATGATCGGCAGCCCACAGGCCGGGAAGCGGTCCCGCTCGCGGTGCAGCAAGTCGGCGGCCTGGTAGCCGTTCCATCCGCCGACCATCAGCAGGGCGTCGATGTGGTTGTCCTCGATCGCACGGCTGATCCGGTAGAGCTCCTCGACAGTCGGCACGGTCCGGCGGACACCGAGGTCGGCCCCCCCATCGATGAGCCAGCCCTCCACATCGCCCCAGAAGAGCTCTTTGACCTGCCCGTCGCGCAGCCCCGGAAAGCCGCCCTGGACCCCGAGCATGGTGTGCCCTCGGCTGATCCCGAGGCGGACGGCGTAGCGGGCAGATGCGTTCATACCCGGTGCAAGTCCGCCGGCGTGGATGATCGCGATCCGGCGGCTCTCGTCGGATGCGTCGATCCGGCTGGGCTCGACCAGTTCGGCGAGGATCCGTGC
>JBBRIY010000180.1:0-5908 GCA_038220215.1 Propionibacteriales bacterium | reverse complement strand
GCATCCTCCAGCTCGCCCTGCCAGACCGTGTCGGGTCCGAACGCATGCCCGCGGGTGGCCTGGCGGGCCGCGTACAGCTTGATCAGTTCCGCTGCGATTTGCCGAACGGCCTTGCGGGCACGCGACTTCCGTTTTGCCCAGTCGCCGCCGCCAAGCTTGTCCAGGGTGGGCGCCTCGCCGCCGACGTAGCGGGTCACCAGGTGCAGCTGGTCCATCGGCACGAACAGACGGTCGCCGGGCTGGCCTCGCTTGGACGGGGCGTAGTCGAGCACCAGGTACTCGCGGGTGGCGCCGGCCACCGTCCGCTGCACCATCTCCACGTAGCGGCCGACACCGTTGGTCTCGTGGACGACGGCGTCGCCGGGACTGAGCTCGAGCGGATCGATCTGGTTCTTGCGCCGTGCCGGCATCTTGCGCGACGCCTTGTCGGCCTCGCGCTGCCCGGAGAGGTCGCCGGCGGTGAACACGTCCAGGCGCAGGCCGGGCAGGCTGAACCCGTGCCGGAGTTCAGCGCGGACGACGGTGACGAGGGCCGTCGGCGGGTCACCGGTGAGGGATTCGGGACGCGACACCGGGATGTCTGCGCCCTTGAGGATCTCCTCCATGCGGGCCGCGAGGCCGCTGGAGTCGGCCACCAGCACGGTGCGCCTGCCGTCGGCGACCGATGCCCGGATGGTGGCCACGGCGGCCTCGGTGTCCCCGCGCCAGACCGGCGCCTCGGTTGCCGGGACGATCCGGCTGGGCACGGCGCTCACGTCGGCTGCGATGATGCCGCCACCCTCGTCGGGCTCCTCGCCGGAACTGAACGCGGAGAAGCTCCACCAGGCCTGGCCGCGTTCGAGGGCGTGCCCGCGGACGTCGGCGATGCTGCGGTAGGCCGAAGCGCCCAGGTCGATCGGCGCCTTGCCCCCTTCGGCAGCCGCTGCCCAGGACGCCTTCAGGAACTCCTCGCTGGTCACCACCAGCTCGTGGGCGCGGGCCCGGATCCGTTCCGGGTCACTCAGCAGCACCTGGGTGTTCACCGGCAGCACGTCGACCAACATCTCCAGGCCTTCGACCAGCACCGGGGCGAGGGCCTCCATGCCGTCGACAGCGTGGCCGGAGGCGATCCGGTCGAACATCTCCCCCAGGTTGCCGGGCGTGTTCAGGTGCACCCGGGCGAGCACGGCCGCCCGCTCGCGCACCGCGTCGGTAAGCAGCAGTTCACGGCAGGGAGAAGCGACCACCGCCTGGAGGGTCTCGTCGAACGAACGCTGGTCGGCCACGGCGAACGGGCGGATCTCCTCGACCGTGTCCCCGAAGAAGTCGATGCGCACCGGGTGTTCCAGGGTCGGCGGGAACAGGTCGATGATGCCGCCGCGGACGCAGAACTCGCCGCGCCGCTCCACCAGGTCGACGCGCACGTAGGCGGCGTCCACAAGGCCTTGGGCAACGTCGGCGATGTCGTAGTCCTCGCCGGCAACCAGCTGCACAGGCATCAGGTTCCCCAGCCCGGTCACCTGCGGCTGCAGCACCGACCGCACCGGCGCCACGACCACCACCGGAGGTGGCAGAGGGTCGTTGCCGGCCAGGCGACGCAGGACCGCCAGCCGGCGCCCGACGGTGTCGGAGCGAGGGCTGAGACGTTCGTGCGGCAGGGTCTCCCAGGCCGGGTAGTAGGCCACCTCGTCGGGCCCGAGCAGCGACGTCAGCGCGGCGGTCGCGGCCTCCGCCTCACGGAACGTCGACGTCACGTAGAGCAGCGGCCGTCCGGCCTGACCGGCCATGGCGGCCACCATCAGGGGCCGGACAGGTTCAGGGAGCGTGATGTCGAGAGTAGGGAGCCGCCCGGACCGGCAGTCGGCGATCGCCTCCGAAAGAACGGGTTCGTTGCCGACGAAGTCCACCAACCCGCTCAGATCCACCGCATCACCCTACGCGCCGTCCGCCGGGGTGTCGCACTCAATCAGGAACGGCGGCTGCGGCAGGTGCGGTCCGGATCGACTCCACCCGTCCACGGTGCTCACGCCGCCGCGCCGGGTAGCCAGACCGCCAGGCGTAGATCCCGATCAGGAGCGTTCCGCCACCGAACGCCACCGCCCACCACGGGAATCCCGGCTCCGGTCGCGACCGGGCGGCAACAACATCGGTGACCGGCGTCGGATACACCCGCTCCCCGGTCAGCAGGATGCGCTGGGAATTGATGCCGAGCGGCGTGCAGGTCACGAGCGTGACGAGGTCCTTGTCCTCGACAGGACGCAGGGACTCGGTCTGGTCCGGATCGACGACGGTGCTGCTGACGACCTTGTAGGTGAGCACCTGGTCGAGGACGGAGAGGCTGAAGGTGTCCCCGACCTTGACCAGGTTGAGGTCGGTGAACATTGCTGCAGTGGCGAGCCCGCGGTGCCCGGTGAGCACAGCGTGGGTGCCGATGCCACCAACCGGAACAGACGTGCCCTGTAGGTGGCCGATTCCCAGCAGGAGAGTCTCGTCCGAGGTTCCGTGGTACACGGGCAGGTCGACACCCACGACGGGAATCCGGATGCGAGCCATCACTCCGCTGGTATCGGTGCGCAGCAGCGAGCCGTAGTCAAGGCCGGCGTTGGTGGTGGTCCCCTGGCCGGTTGGCAGGCGCTGGTTCGCCTCAAGAATGGCGCCAGCGCTCAGCGCATCGTTGTACTCGTGGGCAGCCTTGATCTGTTCCGCCGCCGACGGATCGACTCCAGCATTGACCTCAGTGGTGTAGGCGATGACAATCCGCGACTGCTCCACTTCCGAGAACCAACTGGCCGCGCTCGGATACAGCAGCACCGCCAGGCCGATCCAGGCCACCAAGGCTGCGCCGAGGGACAATCCGCTGGCGTGCCAGCGGCGGCCGTTGGCACGGCGCTCTTTCCGCTGTGGTACGTAGCCGCCGCTCATGGATCCTCCTTGCAGCGGGATTGGCAAAAGGCACGCGGCACACCAAGGTGCCGCGGCCCATCTTCCCTCACGAGGTGGCGGCAGGGCCGATCGGCCCTGCCGCAAACTGCGGTCCTCAGGCGGTCTGCCTGCGGCGACGGGCAAGGAACGCCAGCACAAGACCTGCGGCGATCAGGGCCAGACCGGCGACAGACAGCACGACGATGCCGTTGCTACCAGTCATCGGCAGGACCACGCCCTGGATGCGGGTGTTCGTGATCTCGGCGTCGTAGCCAACGGCGGTATTGGTCGCCCCGGTCTTGACGGTGACCGCAGTGAGTTCACTGCCAGTGGTCGGAAGGATGAAGCCCGCGGGAGCTGCAACCTCCCTCAGCACGTAGCACCGGTGGTCAGCATCGACCGTGTCGTTCTTGTTATCGGAGACGAACAGGCCAGGGATCGACAGCAGACCACTCACGTCGGAGGTGAACGTGGTCTCACCGTTGACGAGGATCGCATCCCCTTCGGTGTCAGTGGAGTCGCAAGTGGCGGCGTACGGAGCTGCGGCCGCCAAGACCTCGAACACCGCACCCTGGACGCCGGTGGTGAGCTCGCCCGCGTCGACCTTGTGCACCGCGAGGTCGCCCCAGTTCTGGGTCACCTGTCCGGAGGAGACGACCAGGCCGGAGGCGCTCGGATTGGCAGGGGGCGTCGCGGGGGTCACCGGCACTGATGCCACCGCGGCTTTGGTGCCGAGATAGGCGGTGTCGCTGATGATTCCGTTCCCGAGGGTCGCCACGACGCCGGTGAAGGTGGTGACGATCTTGGCCTGCCCGAACGTGCTCAGCCAGGTCAGCCCTGCGGTGTTGAACTGGACGGAGACGACGTTGGTGCCGCTGGTTGCGACGGTGTAGTAGGAGCTCAACACGTCAGCACCGGTCGACAGCACCTTCACGCTGGCAACCGTCGCCCCGGTCAGCCGGGTGTCCATCGCGTCCTGCACCCAGTAGTACTGGAAGTTCGCGTTGGCTGCGATCTTGGGGACGTCGGTGGTGACGGGGAAGGACGCCGTCGAACCGAGACCAAGGCCGACCGGCGTAGCGACGGTCTTTGCAATGCTGGCCAGGCCGTTCTTCGGGTAGACGTTGACGTTGTACAGCCAGCCCTCGTTGTACGAGTACGGGATCGTGACGACGAACGGCTGAGCCTTGTCGACGACATTGGACGGCGAAGTCGTCTCGCAGACCAGGTAGGCGCCGACCGCATTCGGGTGCGTGAGCGAGATAGTCGTCTTGCCGGTTGAGTCAGTGACCGGCGATGCAACGCCGGCGGCAAGGGTGTGTCCGCTCAGGGACGGCGTGTCGCAGGCCGTCGCCGGGACGGAGGTCGGGACACCGGCCCAGCCGAGGGCCGTGGTGAGGTCGAGGTCGGTCAGCTTGGAAGAAGTGAAGATGACACCGGGCACCGGGTCGGACGTGATGGTGCTCGAGAAGCCGTCGGGCGTGCCCGACTGGGTGCTGCCGGCCTGCACGTGCTTGTGGATGATGATCGAGCCATCCTTGGTGGTGTCGACATTGCCGTAGTCGGCGGCGACGGCCGGCGTGGCCACGCCGGCGACGCCGATCAGGCTCAGCGCCAGCGCACTGAGCAATGCGACCACACGCCCCTGTGGGGAGTGTTCGTGAGAGTGAGTCATGGAGTGCTTTTCCTTTCGTGTTGCACCGGCCTCGGGAGGTCGGACGGTGATGATCGTGGTTGCGGATGGTGTGGAGTCGTCCCCAGCTGACCTGAGGGGAAGAGGGATGTCAGGCTCGTGGATGCGACGTCCGCCTCCTTCGCTGATGCCAGGCGGCCAGCCCTGCCAGCAGGAGAAGTGCAAGGCCGAAGCTCAGGTAGCTGTCCGTGCTGGAGCCACCGGTTAGCGGCACCGCCGGCACAGGAACGCGTTTGTTGATGATCGACCCGAGGGCGACAGTCGAACCGTCCGTCGCGATCGAGAACGGGTGCGGGGTGGTGTCGAGCTTGAAGCCGAACGGAGCGGTCTTCTCAACGAGCGTGTAGGCGCCGGAAGCCAACGACATCACCGCGAAGGATCCAGCACCCGGATCCTTGTCCACGCCGGTGCAGGCAGCGGCGCTGGCGGCCACGCAATCACTCACCGTCGTGCCCGGGGTGGGATGGCTCGGCCCAGTCAGCGTCCACTCCGAACCCTTGAGCAGCGTGGTGGTGCTGCCGGCGTCCACCTTCGACCAGGTGACAGTGCCCAGATAAGGCCTGTTGGTGTAGTCGCACGTGATCACCGCGCCGGCGACGATCTCCGACGCGGGGATCGTGTAGGTCGAACCGCCCAGTGTGCCGACCACCGTGTTGGAAGCGTTCTTGCAGGTGGCGCTTGTCAGCACCCAACTCGCCTGCGCACCCTCGGTGATCTTTACCTGAGTACCAAACGACGACGCGGTGAACGTGCCCACCTGGGCAGGGGTGCCGGGCGCGGAGGTGGTGACGCTTCCTGACGGCTGAGTGGTGTTCGTGAGCGTGAAGGCGAACGGCCCGCCGGCCACACCGGTCGTCGTCTTCCGCAGAGTCACCTTGGGGGGAATCCGACTGTTGGTGAAGTCACACGTGAATGCCGACCCGGCCACGACCGAAGCCGCAGGGATCGTGTACACACTCCCGCTCAGGGACCCGACCGTCGCCCCCGAAGCATTCACGCAGGTCGCCGAAGACAACTGCCAGCCCGCCACCGAAGCCTCGGTGATCTTCACCGCGGTGCCGATCGCGCTCACCGTGAACGGCTGAGTCCCTGCCGTGGAGTCCCCGTCGACCTGCGCTGCCGTCCCAGCAGCGGTCGTCGTCACCGAACCGGACGCCTGCGTCGTATTCGTCAGAGTGAACCCGAAGGGACCACCGGCCACTCCGGTCGTCGTCTTCCTCAAGGTCACACTGGGACCGGTGTTGGTGATGGTGCAGGTGATGAAGTCGCTGAACGCCGCCAGAGTAACGGTCTTTGTAGTGGCCGATATGTCGA
>JBBRIY010000179.1:0-5940 GCA_038220215.1 Propionibacteriales bacterium | reverse complement strand
CTGACCTGGTCCTCGCCTGTCGAGGCGCCGAGCGGGCCCAGAAGCGTCCAGCCCACGCCGAGGCCGACCACAAACAGCGCCAGTGCGGGCAGCAGGGCGCGGACAACCAGGTCTCGCCCGGCGCCGAGGACCGTCGGTGCGGAAGCGTCGTCCCGGTAACGGCTCACGAGACTCACGTCGTCATCACCCCTTGCTGGTTGTGGGGACCACGGCGACCTGATCCGCTTGCCTCCCGCTGAACCACAACAACCCCCAGTCAGGCGAAACGATCAGAAGACGTCTCGTGCCCAGGCCAGCACGACGCTCGCCTGGGGGATCAGTACCCGCGCCCGACCTGCGGGCAACTTCGGACCCGGCCGCCACCGACAAGGATGTGATGGTTGGCGGCGCAACCCAGCTGCCGACTCGGCGTAGGCAGGCCCGGTCAGGCTTCGAGCGCCACCAGGCGGAGTGCCTGCCGTCCCTGTGGGAGGTCGACTTCCACGAGAGTGCCCACGTGCAGCTGACGACCGCGCCGGGTCTCGGGCTCGCCATCAACCCGTACGTCACCGCCGGCGATCAACGCCTTGGCCTCGCCACCGTCCATGACGACGCTGGCGAACTTGAGCAACTGCCCCAGCCGGATGCCGGCCTCGCTGATTTGGATGTCCACCAGGTCAGTGTGGCGTACCGAGTCGAAAGTCACCGCCGGGGGGACTGTCCCTGGTTTCCTGATGCGTCAGGGGTTGACGGGGCCGCCGTCGTCATCGGGCCCGCCGGTACCGGCAAGATCAGCTGGATCGGTTGTGCCTTCGGCGTCATCCTCGACCGAAAGGTTGCCGAACTCCTGCGACGTGGAACCGGCCTCGGCCGCTTCATCGTCCTCGAATCGCTGATGGGGCTGACCGGACATGGGAGCTGCCTTCCGTGGTGGGTTGATCCGCGTACCAAGAGGCTTACCCCGATGACGCGTCCCTTACCTCACGCAGAGTCGAGCAGCTTCAGCAATCACCACAGGAACGGGACGAAACTCCGCGGAACGCGCTCCCGGTACAACGAATAGTCGACGAACTTGGCTTGCAGCCAGAGCTCCTCCCGGCGACGCTTGGCCTCGAAGAAGACGACGGCGAGCGCGAAGGGGAGCAGGGCCACCGGTGAGGAGCCCAGCGCCCACCCGAGCAGGAGCAGCAGGACACCGCCATAGATCGGGTGACGGACGAGGCCGTAGACACCGCCCTCCCGGAGCTCGCCGGTATCGACCGGACGGGGGAAGGGTGTGAGCTGCTTGCCGAGCCCCGCACCGCCGGCCAACAGCAGGGCAACGCCGGCGATCAGTAATACCCCGCCAACCCCCCAGAGCCAGGATCGGGCCGGCAGCGGCCATCGCATCCCGAACCATCCCGCCGCCGCTGCAAGGACGAAGATCACGCCCTGCAGGGCGACCCAGCCACCGCCCCGCCTGCCCAGTGAGGGCAGGCCGCTTTCCTTGGCCGTCATCAGGGATTCATCAGCTGAGCGGGATGCCTAGACGAAGATCGTCTGGTAGTCGTCGATCCGCGCCAGGTGGTCAGCGGCCTCCGCCACGTCCATGCGGTTGGCCTCGGCTGCGATCGCCTTGTCGAGAAGTGTCGTCTCCCCTGCGGTGGCCAGGCCGGCGATGGAGCCGAACGTGCCGAGCACCCATGACATGGCTGCGCGGATGTCGTCCGCGGTGGTGAACGGCTCGTACCAGGTGGCCAGCTTGTGGTCCCCGACCCACGGCTTCCTTGCGGTCGCCTTGATGGTGCGCAGGGCGATGTCCCGCTCCTCCAGCAGCGCGTAGAGGATGTCGAAGTTGTCCCGGAACTCGGGGTCAGCGGTGTACAGGTGGTAGTTGACCGGCGTGAGGACGGCGTCGAAGTCGTGGCGGCGGACGGCCTCCGCGTGCACCACCGGCGCCGCTTCGGTGTGACCGGTGATGCCGATCCAGCTGACGATGCCCTCATCCTTCGCCCGGACGAACGCCTCGATCGCGCCACCGGGGGCGAACACCTTGTCGAGCTCGGGAAGGTCGCAGACGGCGTGGACCTGCCACAGGTCGATGTGGTCGGTGTGGAGCAGTTCGAGGGAACGGTTCAGCTCGCGCCACGCGTCCTCTGCGCGACGCTCCGTCGACTTGGTGGCGAGGAACACCTCGTCCCGGATCCGCTCGACCGTTGGGCCCATGCGCTCCTCGGCGTCCCCGTACGACGCGGCCGTGTCGAGGTGGTTGATACCCGCCGCCAGCGCCTGTTCCAGCGACGCGTCCGCGACCTCCTGCGTCACGCCGCCCAGCCCTGCGGCCCCGTACACCAGCACGCTCGTCTCGTGGCCGATGCGGCCCAACCTGCGCTTCTCCATCTCGTCCTCCCGTTTGCAAAGTCCGTCCCTACGAACGATACGACCCTTACCACCGCCAGTACCCCGGCAAGGTCTGGCAACTCGTTGCCGTCGTCGGGCCGGCCGGGACTATCGCGGACCGAATTGGGGACGGTTCCAAACTCGGTCCGCGATGCCCGGACCGGATTTGGAACCGTCCCCAATCTGGTCCAGGCCCTACCTGGTGGCCCACTGGGCGAGCTCGGTCGTCTGGGCGAGGACGGCTGACCTGAGGGGTTCGTTGGCAGCGAGGTCATCGTCGAGGAAAGCGAGGACGGCTGTGACCGTTTCCTCCACCGTGCCGGTGGTCAGGGCGAGCAGCTCGATTGCGCTGACATCCTTCACGGGGGCGCCGAGGCCGCGCAGGTGCTGCACCCAGGCAGCGACCGCCCGCACGGCACCGGAGGGGCTCCGGCCCTCGGCCAGTTCCGCCCGCAGGGTGGGCAGGATGCGTACGGGGATCTTGAGGGAGCCGTCTGCGGCGATCTGGGCGAGGGCGTGGCGGATGTTCGGGTTGCAGTAGCGCTCGAGCAGCGACTGCCGGTAGGCCGTCAGCTCCGCAGCCGGCAGCGGGATGTGCGCGCACGCCTCGTCCCACCACTGTTCGGCCCAGGCCAGGCAGCGGGGGTCGGCGATGGCGTCGGCGACCGTCTCGTGCCCGAGGATCGTCGCGGCGTAGGCCAGCAGCGAGTGGGAGCCGTTGAGAAGCGCGAGCTTGCGGCGCTCGAACGGCGTGACGTCGTCGACGATGCGGGCGCCGGCCGCGTCCCAGGCCGGACGGCCCCTGGGAAAGTCGCCCTGGATCACCCATTCGCTGAACGGTTCGGTGGGGACGGGCGCTTCGTCGACCGTACCGGTGGCGGCCAGCACGGAAGCTTTGTGTTCGTCCGCTGTGGCGGGCGTGATGCGGTCCACCATGGTTGTCCCGAAGGCCACGTTGGCTGCGATCCAGTCGACAAGGCCCGGATCCACCTCCGCGGCCAGGTCGGAGACGACGGTGGCCAGCACCTCACCGTTGTGGGAGAGGTTGTCGCAGGAGACCATGGCAATCTGGCCGGCGCGGGCGGCGCGGCGGCCAAGGAGCCCAGCAACGATCCGGCCAGGAGTCGTCGTCACCACGGCCTGCGGGTCGGCCCGAAGGGTCTCGATGTCGGCGATGACGCCGGGATTCGTGAGATCGAGGTGGCCGTCCGCGCCGCGAACATAGCCGGCCTCCGTCACCGTCAGGGTCACGATGGCCAGCCCGGGGGAACGCAGGTAGGCGAGGAACGCCTGGTGCTCCGCGGACGAGTGGACGGCGCTCAGGCTGGAGATCACCTCGTAGGAGTCCGCGTCTGCACCGCGGGTGATGAGCGTGTACAGCCCGTCCTGTGGGCGCAGCGCGTCGGCCATGGCGGGGGAGCGTCCGGTGAAGGCGGCGATGCCCCACTCGGCGGCGTCGGGTGCGTGTTCGGTGTACCAGGCCTGGTGCGCGCGGAAGAAGTTGCCGACGCCGAGGTGGACGATGCGCACGGGGGCGGCGGGCCGTCCGTGCCCGGACGCACGCGAGAGCCGCGTGAGGGTGGTCATAACTTGAAGGCCTTTCGGGGATTGCCGATGACCAGTTCGTTGGCGGTATCGAGTGCTTCGTCGAGGGTGAGGCGGTGTTCGCCGACCAGCTTGGCGAGGTAGCCCGCGTCCACCCGTCGGCTGAGGTCGTGGCGCGCGGGGATGGACAGGAAGGCGCGGGTGTCGTCGATGAACCCCGACGTGCGTCCGAACCCCGCGGTCTCGGTCACCGCGCCGCGGAAGCGGGCCATCGCGTCCGGCGCGTCGATGAACCACCACGGCACCCCCACGTAGACCGAGGGGTAGAAGCCCGCCAGCGGCGCAAGCTCGCGGGAGTAGACGGTCTCGTCGATGGTGAAGAAGACCACCTGGAAGTACGGGGACATGCCGAAGGCCGCCAGCATCGGGGCGACGGCGTTGGTGAACTCCACCTGCATCGGGATGTCTGCGCCCACGTCGGCGCCGTAGGTGTCGAAGCTGCCCGGGTGGTGGTTGCGGTGGACGGCCGGGTGCATGGTCATGACCAGCCCGTCGTCGGCGGCCATGCGTGCCTGCGCGAACATGAAGTTGCGACGCAGGGTGTCGGCCTCGTCCCCGGTGATCTTCCCTTCCCGGGCCAGCGCGTACAGGCGTTCGGCCTCGGCGTCGGAGAGCGGTTCCACGCGGGCGTCACGGTGGGAGTGGTCTGTGGAGACGGCGCCGTGCGCCTGGAAGAAGGCGCGGCGGCTCTCCATGGCACCCACCCACCCGGCGTAGCTGCCGGTGTCGATGCCACTGACCTCGCCGAGCCGGTCGATCGACTGGTTCCAGCCTTGTACCGCCGGTTCGAGGTACTTGTCGGGACGGAAGGTGGGCGCCACCTGGCCGGTCCAGGACGGGTCGGCGGCCAGAGTGGCATGGGAGACCAGGTCGTCACACGGGTCGTCGGTCGTGGCGAGGAACTCGATCCCGAAGGAGTCGAACAGCGCCCGCGGCCGGAACTCCGGCGTGGCCAGCTTGGCGGCGATGGCGTCGTAGATCTCGTCTGCTGTCTCGGCGGTGGGTGCGATGTCGACCCCGAAGATGTCGACCAGTTGCGACTCGAACCAGAACTTCACCGGGGTGCCGCGGTAGGCCTTCCAGTGAGAGCAGAGCAGGCGGAAAGTCGCCCGGGACTCCTCGGGGGTGAACTCGGCCTGGCCGACTCCCAGCTCGGAAAGGGCGACCCCGCTGGCGTGCAGCAGGCGGGTGACGTAGTGGTCGGGGGTGATCAGCAGCGAGCTGGGGTCACCGAACGGCACATCGTCGGCCAGCCACTGCGCCGGCACGTGACCGTGAGGGGAGATGATCGGCAGGTCCCGGACGCTTTGATAGATCTCGCGGGCGAACCAACGCAGGGTGGGGTCTGCCGGGAGCATTCGGTCGGGGTGGAGATCGAGTCGAGCCATGGCCCCCATCGTGCTCGGAGCCGTGCCCGGGTTGGTACGCGTTGCAGGGTGTTGCCACGGGAGGTTGCCGCCGCGGTGGGCGAGGGGCAGGGTGAGGTTATGACGAACAACGCCGAAGCCGTGGCCGCACTGGCTGCCGACGCGGCGGTGATCGGCGGGCCGGAGACCACCCTCACCACCGACGAGCTCCGCCGGTTCATCGCAGAGCAACTCGCCGCGACAGACCTCGACGGCAAGAGCGTGTGCCTTGTCATTCCCGACGGCACCCGCTCCAGCCCGCTGCCGCTGTTGCTGCGCTGCGTCCACCAGGCACTGGCCGGCCGGGCCACCCGGATCACCGCTGTGGTCGCACTCGGCACCCACGTCGCGATGTCGGAGACAGCCCTGGCCCACCACCTCGGCTATGCGGAGGACGGGCTCGAAGCCACCTATCCGGGCATGACCGTGATCAACCACGAATGGGAGAAGCCCGAGACCTTCGTCACCCTCGGCACCATCAGCGCGGAACGGGTCTCCGAACTCAGCGGCGGGCTCCTCGCCGTCGAGGCGCAGGTGGCCCTGAACCGCGTGGTCGTCGACCACGACGTCG
>JBBRIY010000178.1:0-5957 GCA_038220215.1 Propionibacteriales bacterium | reverse complement strand
CACTGCCTCAACCCCGCCTGCGTCGCGGCCTGCCCGACCGGTGCGATCTACAAGCGGGCGGAGGACGGCATCGTCCTGGTCGACCAGGACCGGTGCCGCGGCTGGCGACAGTGCGTGACGGGCTGCCCGTACAAGAAGATGTACTTCAACCACAAGACCGGCAAGGTCGAGAAGTGCACGTTCTGCTATCCCCGGATCGAATTGGGACAGCCGACCATCTGCTCCGAGACGTGCGTCGGACGTCTCCGATACCTGGGGCTCATGCTGTATGACGCCGACCGCGTGCTGGAAGCGGCCTCGACGCCGGATGAGTTCGGCCTGTACGAGGCCCAGCGGGAGGTGTTCCTTGACCCAAACGACCCGGAGGTCGTTCGCGAGGCGCTCGCCGCCGGCATCCCCGGGGATTGGATCGATTCGGCTCGTCGCTCACCGATCCGGGCGTTGATCAACGACTACAAGGTCGCGCTGCCGCTGCATCCGGAGTACCGGACGATGCCGATGGTCTGGTACATCCCGCCGCTCTCACCAGTCGTCGACGCGGTAAGCGAGACCGGCGAGGACGGTGAGCGTCAGGAGAACCTGTTCGCCGCCATCGACCGGCTGCGGATCCCGATCGAGTACCTCGCTGGACTGTTCACCGCTGGGGACACCGAGCCCGTTGATCGAGTGCTGCGCAAGCTCGCCGCGATGCGCTCCTACATGCGAGACATCAACATGGGCTGGGAGGCGAACGAGGCGATCGCCGAATCGGTCGGGATGACCGGCCAGCAGATGAAGGACATGTACCGCCTGCTGGCGATCGCCAAGTACGACGAGCGGTACGTCATCCCGCCGGCGCACTACGAAGACGCGCACAAGCTGGAGAACATCGCCACCGAGTGCTCCCTCGACGTCGACGGCGGACCGGGTATGGGCGGCATGGATGGCTCCTTCGCCGAGAGGCCCGCCAGGGGTGGCGGTTCCCCAGCGCTCCCGTCCCGACCGGAGGGCGTGCGGATCAACCTGCTGAACTGGAACGGTCAGGGGACCCCGGAGGGGCTCTTCCCCGACACGAACGGCGCCTCCGCGGAGCCGAAGGACACGGTGGACTAGCGATGGCACCGCGGGTCCCGACCCTCAAGTATCCGGCCGACGTGCTCACCCGTACCTGGCAAGCCGCGTCCATGCTGCTGGACTATCCCGACGACGCACTCCTCGGACGCACGGAGTTCCTCACCGAGGTGGCCGCCAGCCTGCCGGTCCAGCTCGGTTCCGGGCTGCAGGCGACCATCGACCACCTTCGTGGACAACCACTTCGTGCATCGGAAAGCGACTATGTCGACACGTTCGACAACCGTCGACGTGGCTGCCTGTTCCTCACCTACTTCTCTAACGGGGAGACGAGGAAACGCGGTCTCGCGCTGCTCCGGATCAAGCAGGTGTACACCAGAGCGGGCCTCGTCCTCACCAAGGATCAACTCCCCGACCACCTGTGCGTCGTGCTCGAGTTCGCGGCCACCACCGATCAGCAGGCCGGGGTGAAGATGCTGCTGGACAACCGTGCCGGGCTCGAGCTCCTGCGCCTGCACCTGACCGACATCGGCTCCCCGTGGAGCGGTGCGCTGGACGCCGTCTGCGCCACGCTGCCGCCACTCAAGGGCAAAGATCACGATGCCGTCAAGCGGCTGATCGCCGAAGGGCCCGCTGAAGAGCAGGTCGGTCTGAGTCCGTACGGAATGCCAGAGATGGCGCCGATGCCCGGAGGCGGATGATGGACAGTTTCCTGAACGTGTTCCTATGGTTGATCTTCCCCTACATCTGTCTGACGGTCTTCGTCCTCGGCCACGTCGGGCGGTACAGGTACGACAAGTTCGGTTGGACGTCACGGTCGAGCCAGATGTACGAACGGGACATCCTGCGGTGGGCCAACCCGATGTTCCACTTCGGTTTCTTGGCCGTTTTCCTCGGCCACGTCATGGGCCTGGGCATCCCGAAGAACTGGACGGAGGCGGTGGGAATCTCGGAGGGGATGTACCACCTCATGGCCATCTCTATCGGAGCGATCGCCGGCGTCCTCACCATCGTCGGATTCGTCGGATTGGTTTACCGGCGGCGATTCACCAAGGCCGTCCTCGGCGCGACGTCCAAGATGGACAAGATCATGTACCTCATGCTTGGGGTAGTGATCATCCTAGGACTGGTCAACACCGGATCCCAGGTGGTGGGGGACTACGACTACCGGGAAGGCGTGTCGATATGGTTCCGCAGCGTCTTCTACTTCAACCCGCAGCCCGACCTCATGGTGGCGGCGCCGCTGAGCTTCCAGGTGCACGCGGTCACCGCCGTCGCGCTCTTCGCACTGTGGCCGTTCACCCGCCTCGTACACGTCTTCACCGCACCGCTGGGATACATCTTCCGCCCGTATGTGCTGTACCGGACCCAGGACCCGCACGAGGGATCCCGGGCGCGCCGGCGCGGATGGGACAAGGTCGACACCATCCCGCGCCGCCGATAGAGGGCGTCGCCGACGCAAGACGCTGCATTCGTCATAGGAGCGTCCACGATCGTTGGCGACGTAGGGGCGACCTCCGGGTCGGGTGTATCGCTGTCTGACGGCAACACACTCGACCGGAGAGCGGAGCACAACATCGTCCTCGCGTCAGAGCAAAACGGTCGCCGGTACGTGAAAGAGTCGACGATCTCCACCTCGGTGTCGAGGCCGCAGCGACCGCCTGCTAGAGGTTGAGCAAGCAGGAGATCACAGACACCAGCCGGGCCAGCGTCTCGACGATGTCCTCGTCGGCCCGACGGAAGTCGTGGTTCAACTTTCAGCACTGGGCTGACCGAGCATGGTGTCCTTGACCGCCCGGTCCCGCGAGGACCCTGAGCCGTAGTCAGGTCGCGTCGGTGCAACGAGGGTTCGACCGTGGACAGGTCGGCGTTGCGTGCGAACTCCCTGGCCACGCGCGTGACTGCCGCGCCAGCACCGTCGTGATGGTCTCCCGCCAGGTGGGGGTGTACTGCTGGGGGGTCGTACAGGTTCCAGAGGGTTGTCCAGGGTCGATGTGCCGAGCGCAACCGCTCGGCGAAAGGCCGAGTAGAACCTTGCCGACGGTCTCAGCTGCGCCGGTGGGGGGTGAACGCGCCGAGCAGGTCGGCGTTGAGCTGGGAGATCGTGTCCAACGGCACACCCGCCGGACATACGGCGGCGCACTCGCCGATGTTGGTACACCCACCGAAACCCTCGGCGTCGTGCGCGTCCAGCATGGAGACGACCCGGGCCGCACGCTCCGCCTGTCCCTGAGGTAGGGCTCCCAGGTGAGTGACCTTGGCCGCTGTGAACAGCATCGCCGAGGCGTTGGGACAGGCCGCCACACAGGCACCACATCCGATGCAGGCCGCAGCTTCAAACGCGCGGTCGACATTGGTCTTGGGCACCGGGACGGCGTGCGCGTCCGGCGCGGACCCGGTGTTGACGCTGATGTAGCCACCTGAGGCGATGATCCGGTCAAACGCGCTGCGGTCGACGACGAGGTCTTTGACAACCGGGAACGGGTCGGCGCGCCACGGCTCGACGGTGATCGTGTCACCGTCGGTGAAGGAGCGCATGTGCAGCTGACACGTGGCAATCCGCTGAGATCCGTGTGCAACACCGTTGATCACGACCCCGCACATCCCGCAGATGCCCTCTCTGCAGTCCGAGTCGAACGCGATGGGCTCGTTGCCGTGGGCGATCAGGTCTTCGTTCAGCACGTCGAGCATCTCCAGGAACGACATGTCCGGCTCCACGCCGTCGCGGGCGTAGGAGACGAGCTGCCCTGAAGTCTTGGCGTTCTTCTGGCGCCAGACCCGGACTGTGATCCTCATGCGTAGCTCCGTTGCTTGAGCTCGACGGACTCGAAGTCGAGTGCTTCCTTGCGCAGGGTTGGCGCGCTGTCCACTCCGACCCACTCCCACGCCGCAACGTAGGCGAAGTGTTCGTCATCGCGCTGGGCCTCCCCGTCCGGGGTCTGGCTCTCGGTGCGGAAGTGCCCGCCGCAGGACTCGCGGCGGTGCAGCGCGTCGATGCACATGAGCTCGGCCAGCTCGAGGAAGTCGGCCACCCGTCCGGCCTGCTCGAGCGACTGGTTGAGCTCGGCTGCCCCTCCGAGCACCCGCACGTCGGTCCAGTAGCTGTGCCGCAGGCGGCGGATCTCCTCGATCGCATGCCGCAGCCCAGCCTCGGTGCGTTCCATGCCGCAGTACTCCCACATGATGCGCCCGAGCTCCTTGTGGAAGGAGTTGACCGACCGGGTGCCCTGCGTGTTCATGAACGTCGTGATGCGGTCTCGCACCGTGGCAACCGCCTCGACCACCGCTGGGTGGCCCTCGCTGATCGGGTCGTGCGGCGAGCCCGCGAGATAGTCGTTGATCGTGTTCGGCAGCACGAAGTAGCCGTCCGCCAGGCCTTGCATCAGTGCCGAGGCGCCCAGTCGGTTGGCCCCATGGTCGGAGAAGTTCGCCTCACCGACGACGAACAGGCCCGGCAGGTTGGACTGCAGGTCGTAGTCGACCCACAGGCCTCCCATCGTGTAGTGCACGGCAGGGTAGATGCGCATCGGGACCTGATAGGGGTCCTCGCCGGTGATGAGCTCGTACATGTCGAACAAGTTGCCGTAGCGTGCTGTCACGGTCTCCCTGCCGAGCCTGTTGATGGCGTCGGCAAAGTCCAGGTAGACGCCCAGACCGCCCGGACCAACGCCGCGACCCTCGTCGCAGACCTTCTTCGCGCCGCGCGAGGCGACGTCCCGCGGGACCAAGTTCCCGAAAGCTGGGTAGATGCGCTCGAGGTAGTAGTCGCGATCCTCTTCCGGGATCTCGCGCGGGTCGCGCTCGTCGTCAGCGGACTTCGGGACCCAGATCCGTCCGTCGTTGCGTAGTGACTCTGACATCAGAGTCAGCTTCGACTGGTAGTCGCCGGAGACCGGGATGCAGGTGGGGTGGATCTGGGTGTAGCACGGGTTGGCGAACAGAGCACCCTTGCGGTGTGCCCGCCAGATCGCGGTCGCGTTGCAGCCCATCGCGTTGGTCGACAGGTTGAAGACGTTGCTGTAGCCGCCGCTGGCCAGCACCACAGCGTCTGCCAGATGGGTCTCGCTCTCCCCGGTGACCATGTCTCGCACGATGACACCGCGCGCCCGCGCATCGACCACGACTAGCTCGAGCATCTCGTGCCGGCTGTACGCCGTCACTGTGCCGGCTGCGACCTGGCGTTCCAGAGCCTGGTAAGCGCCCAGCAGCAGCTGCTGGCCGGTCTGGCCACGAGCGTAGAACGTGCGCGAGACCTGCACCCCACCGAACGAACGGTTGTCCAGCAGGCCGCCGTACTCGCGCGCGAACGGGACGCCCTGGGCCACGCACTGGTCGATGATGCTGCCGCTGATCTGCGCGAGCCGATACACGTTCGACTCCCGCGAGCGGAAGTCGCCGCCCTTGATCGTGTCGTAAAAGAGGCGGAAGTCCGAGTCGCCGTCGTTGCGGTAGTTCTTCGCGGCGTTGATCCCGCCCTGAGCGGCGATCGAGTGTGCGCGGCGCGGGCTGTCCTGATAGCAGAACGAGGTGACCTGATAACCGGCCTCGCCCAGGGCCGCCGCTGCCGACGCTCCGGCCAGGCCGGTACCGATGATGATCACCTTGAGTTTGCGTCGGTTGGTCGGGTTGACCAGCCGTGCACCGAATTTCCGCTCGGGCCACTGCAGCTCGAGCGGGCCGTCCGGTGCTTTCGTGTCACGGATCGATGGACCCTCGCGGTAGAGCCCGTCGACCAGCGCCTGTTCGGTCATCGTCGTCGCTCCTAGCTCACCATGCCGAAGAGGATCGCGAACGGGGGGAGCAAGAAGCCCACCACGATGATCGCCGCGATGGCCAGTGCAGTCCGCTTGATCGCCGGTTCGCGCTGGCGTGTCGACCATCCGAGGGTCTGCACGGAGCTCCAGGCC
>JBBRIY010000177.1:0-5991 GCA_038220215.1 Propionibacteriales bacterium | reverse complement strand
AGCGACGGTGAGATCGAGGGCTTCCAGCTGGGCGCCGGTCTCGAGTTGCGCGACAGCATGGGGGTTACCGACATCGATGGAGATGGCCGGCCAGCTGTCGTCGCCGACCCTGAGCCGTACGTCCCTGCCGCGGGTGGCCGGCCCCATGGTGACCGCAATCCGGCCGTCGGGCAGGAAGCGCCCCGTGCGCAGGCCTGCGCGGGTGGCGACACTGACGAGTTCACCGGTGACCAGACCCTCCTCCTCGAGGTACCGCAGGAACACCCGGACGCCGTTGCCGCACATCTCGGCGATGGAGCCGTCGGCGTTCCGGTAGTCCATGAACCACACGTCGGGCTCACCGGTCCACTCGGGTACCTGGTTGGCACGGACGGCACGCAGGATGCCGTCGCCGCCCACACCGCCGCGGCGGTCGCAGAGGAAGGCGACCTGCTGCGCGCTCAGGTCGAGCAGGTTGTCGGGGTCCGCGAAAATGACGAAGTCGTTCCGGGTGCCGTGACCCTTCGCGAATTCCAGCAGCATGCCGACGCACCTCCTACGATCCGAGAAGCACCCTATCTCGCACGGCAGACGCCAAAGTCTCCGCATTCAGCTCACCCGCCACCAGCCACTGGATCCTCGGGTCCCGCCGGAACCAGCCCATCTGCTTGCGGGAGAACCTGCGCGTCCCGGCGATGGTGGCCTGCAGCGCCTCCCCCTGCGTCAGTTCGCCATCGAGGAAAGCCAGCACCTGCCGGTAGCCCAGCGCCCGCCACGCCGTCCGTCCCTCCCGCAGCCCGAGGTCGACCAGCCCGCGGACCTCGTCGACGAACCCGTCGGCCCACATCTGGTGCACCCGGGCCTCAATCCGGGCGTCCAGCACATCCCGCGGCACCTCGAGGCCGAACTGGAGCACGTCACCGACCGCGTGACTCCACCCGGGCAGGGTGGAGGTGTAGCTACCGGTCAACTCGATCACTTCGAGGGCACGGACGGTTCGCCGCGCGTTGCCGGGCAGGATGCCGGCAGCGGCCAGCGGGCTGAGCGCGGCGAGCCGCTCGTGCAATGCCGCCGGGCCGACCTGATCGAGTTCGGCCTCCAGCCGGGCCCGCAGGGCCGCGTCCGTGCCCGGAAAGTCGATCTCGTCGAGGATGGCGTGCACGTACAGTGCTGAGCCTCCGGCAAGGATCGGCACCACCCCTCGTGCCCGCAGCTCAGCGATCGCGCCGCGGGCGAGAACCTGGAAGTCGGCCACGGTTGCGCCACGGGTCACGTCCATGATGTCGATGAGGTGGTGCGGTACTCCCCCACGCTCTTCGAGCGTGGGCTTTGCCGTACCGATGTCCATGCCACGGTAGACGAGCATCGAGTCGGCGTTGACGATCTCAGCCCTGATGCCGTCCGACTCGAGCAGCTGTGCCACGGCGACGGCCACCGCAGTCTTGCCGCTGGCCGTCTGCCCGTTGATGGCCAGCACGGGGATCGTCACGGGAGCCATTGTGCTCTGGAAATCGACCGGGGATTTGGACCGGGCCCTTGGCTGGACGGCGACGGGGGCACACAATGGACAGCGACGCCGAGATGGGCTCGGCCCCGGAGCGAAAGGAGGTCGCATGGATATCGTCGAACAGATCGAAGGAGCCGTGACCGACCACGAAGCTGACATCAACCAGGACATCGACTCTGTCGAAACCTGATTGACCAGACCGGCGGCCGAGTACACGGCCCAGGTGGGATCAGGCCCAGCGATCCAAGGACCGATTGGGTGGAGCTGCTGACACAGTCCGGCAACTTGATTCCATTGATCTGACGCAGGACGGTCGTCCTGCAGCACGACGAACCCGAGGGGTCGACCACACGGTCGGCCCCTCGGTCATGTCCTGGTGAGTGTCGGCATTCCCAGGATCGTGCCGGCCGGAGCCGCAGCAGCCGCGCTCTGCCGAGCGGACCAGGCGTCGCCACCGCGGGTGCGGCGTAGTTCCAGCAGGCCACCGTCGGCGTTCAGGTGGTGGGGTGCCGCGTAGCTGATCACCACCTCGCCGAGGTCGCCAGGACGGGGACGGTCCTCGGAAGCCTCGCCGACGGCGACATGCACCAGCCGGTTGTCCCTTGCCCGCCCCGACATCCGGTGGGTGGCGGCGTCCTTTCGTCCCTCACCGCTGGCGAAGAGCACCTCGACCCGCTGGCCCACGAGCTTCTGGTTCTCGGCCCAGGCGATCTCGCCCACCAGGTCGACCAGACGTTCGTAGCGTTCCTGGACAACAGCCTTCGGCACCTGATCGGGCATGGTCGCAGCCGGCGTACCGGGACGGATCGAGTACTGGAAGGTGAAGGCGGCAGAGAATCGCGCGGCCCGCACCACGTCGAGGGTCGCCGCGAAGTCGTCCTCGGTTTCGCCGGGGAACCCCACGATGATGTCGGTCGTGATCGCGGCGTGCGGAATCGCTTCCCTGACCCGATCGAGGATGCCGAGGAACTTCTCGCTGCGGTAGGAGCGCCGCATGGCCTTCAGTACGGTGTCGGAGCCGGACTGCAGCGGCATGTGGAGCGACGGCATCACGTTCGGGGTCTGCGCCATGGCCGCGATCACGTCGTCGGTGAAGGCTGCCGGGTGGGGTGAGGTGAACCGCACCCGCTCGAGGCCGTCGATGGACCCACAGGCCCGCAGCAGCTTGGCGAACGCCCCGCGGTCGCCGAACTCGACGCCGTAGCTGTTGACGTTCTGACCGAGCAGGGTGATCTCCTGCACACCCTCGTCGACGAGGGCACGCACCTCGGCGAGGATGTCGCCGGGCCGGCGGTCGGACTCCTTGCCACGCAGGGCCGGCACGATGCAGAACGTGCAGGTGTTGTTGCAGCCGACGCTCACCGACACCCAGGCCGCGTAGGCGGACTCCCGCCGGGTGGGCAGGGTCGAAGGGAAGCGCTCGAGTGATTCCAGGATCTCCACCTGCGCCTCGGACTCGACGCGGGCACGCTCCAGCAGCACCGGCAGCGAGCCCAGGTTGTTGGTGCCGAACACCACGTCGACCCAGGGCGCCTTGTCGACCACCACCTGACGGTCCTTCTGCGCCATGCAGCCGCCGACAGCGATCTGCATACCCGGATGGGACAGCTTCACGGGTGCAAGGTGGCCGAGGTTGCCGTACAGCCGGTTGTCCGCGTTCTCCCGCACCGCGCAGGTGTTGAACACCACCACGTCGGCCTGGGAACCCGGCTCTGCCGGCGCATACCCGGCGTCGGTGAGCACCCCCGAGATGCGCTCCGAGTCGTGCACGTTCATCTGGCACCCGTAGGTGATCACTTCGTAGGTGCGCATGAAGGCGTAGCTTACCTAGACGCGGGGATCGGTCATTTGGCCAACGCGATCGCCCGGGACTCGCGGACCACCGTCACCTTGATGTTGCCGGGGTAGGTGAGCTCCTCCTCGACACGCTTGGCGATCTCGCGGGCGATCACCGCTGACTGCGCGTCGTTGACGAGCTCAGGAACCACCATCACCCGGATCTCACGGCCGGCCTGCATGGCGAACACCTTGTCAACGCCCTCATGCTCCTTCGCGATGTCCTCAAGCCGCTGGAGGCGCTTCACGTACATCTCGAGGCTCTCCCTGCGAGCGCCCGGACGGCTGCCGCTGATCGCGTCGGCCGCCTGGGTGAGGACCGCCTCGACGGTGCGCGGCTCCACCTCGTTGTGGTGGGCCTCGATCGCGTGGACGATGTCGGGATGCTCGCCGTGACGACGGGCGAGGTCGGCCCCCACCTTGGCGTGCGAGCCCTCAGCCTCGTGCGTGAGGGCCTTGCCGATGTCGTGCAGGAAGGCTGCCCGGCGACACAGCTCCGGGTCGAGGCCCAGTTCGGACGCGAGCATGGCGGCGATGTGCCCGCACTCGATCAGGTGCTTGAGCACGTTCTGGCCGTAGGACGTGCGGTACTGCAAGGCCCCGAGGATCGGCAGCAATCCGGGGGCAAGGTCGGTGATGCCCATCTCGATCAGGGCATCCTCGGCCGCACGGATGCACAACTCCTCGACGCGCCGCTGGCTGCGTTCGTGGACCTCCTCGATCCGCGCGGGGTGGATGCGGCCGTCCGCCACCAGTTCGGTGAGGGTGATCCGGGCGGTCTCACGGCGAACCGGGTCGAAACAGGACAGCAGAACGCTCTCCGGGGTGTCATCGATCAGCACATTCACGCCGGTGATCTGCTCGAAGGCCCTGATGTTGCGGCCTTCCCTTCCGATGATCCGGCCCTTCATCTCGTCACCGGGCAATGGCACGGCCGCCACCACGGACTCGGTGGTCTGTTCCGCTGCGATGCGCTGGATGCTGGTCACGATGATCGACCGCGCCTTCGCTTCGGCGTTCTGCTTGGCCTCGGATTCGATCTCCCGGGTCAGCTGTGCGGCGTGCAGCCGGGCGTCCTTCTCCACGTGGGCCATGAGTTCGACCCGGGCCTCCTCCGCCGAGAGGCCAGCAACGGTTGACAGCGCCTGCGTCTGCTGAGCCTCCGCCTCGTCGAGCAGAGCTTCGCGCCCGTCGAGCCCCGCGGCGATGGTGTCGAGATGGGCCTCGCGGGTGTGCAGCTCGGCGAGGTACCGGTTCAGGCGGTCCTCGCGCTCAGCGAGAAGTTCCTCCCGGCGGTCGGCCGCCTGACGCCGTGACCGGAGTTCCTCGTCCTGGGCAGTGGGGGGAGCCTGCGCAGCTCCCGTGGTGGCGGTTGGCAGGGGTCGACGCGAGCCGCGCTCCTGCGGCTTGGCTGCCTGGCCTCGACGTGCTGGAGCCCTGCTCCTGCTCGCCTGCTGGCCTCGGACGAGCACCACCAGCAGCACAACGACGGCGAGGGTGACAAGCGCGAGAACACCGACAGCGATCTCCAGCATGATCGTCGCGTCCATGGCGTCCTCCTCTTGGGTGCGGAGACGCCAAGGGCCCGGAACTCAAGCGAACGCGGCAGTACCGAGAGCACTGCCAAGCGCAACCGGCAGTGCCGGCACAATTATCAGCGGGGTTTTCAGCCCCAGGAATAGTCAAGTCGCTCAAAGTCGGGTCCGCAGGCGTACCCAAGGGCAGGTTAGGGCTCCGCAGGACCAACCGCAAGCATTCCGTCCAGCGACCTCAGTCGAAGCGCTCAGGCTCCCCCAGCTCAGCCAGCGCCTCGCGGGTCACCTGTGCAACGACCGAAGAGGCGAAGCCGCGACGGGCCAGCGCCCCGGCGAGTCGGCGGTACCGCACCGCAGGCTCCAGACGGGCCAGGGAGTTGACCTTGCGGGCGGCGAAACCCCGAGCCACCTCATAGTCACGTTCGGCCTCGAGTTCCCCGGCCGCCTCGTCGATCAGTTCCCGGTCGACGCCCCTCTCAGCGAGCTCGGCCAGTAGTACCCGGCGGCTCTTCTGACGCCGGGTACCGGCCGCGAGCCAGTCGCGGGCGAAGACGGCGTCATCGATGAGGCCCACTTCCGTGAGCCGGTCGAGCACCGTCTTGGCGACCTCATCGGGTACCTGCTTGCGAGCCAGCGCCCGGGCCAATTCGACCCGGGTGCGGGCTCGCACCGTCAGTTGCCGCAGCGCGATCTCGCGTGCAACGGCGTAAGGATCGGACTCCGGTCCGGCCGGAACCTCGACCTCATCGTCGGCCATGGCTGGACTCAGAACTCGACCTCGCCGGTGACCGGGTCGACCCCGTCCGGCACCTTGTCAGCGGTATTGCCCGGGCCGATACCGAGCTTGGCGAGGATCCGCTTCTCGATCTCGTCGGCCATCGTCGGGTTGTTCTTCAGGTAGGTGCGGGCGTTCTCCTTGCCCTGGCCGAGCTGGTCGGCCTCGTAGGTGAACCAGGCACCGGCCTTGCGGACGATCCCGTTCTCCACGCCCATGTCGATCAGGCTGCCCTCACGGCTGATGCCCAGGCCGTAGATGATGTCGAACTCCGCCTGCTTGAACGGCGGGGCCACCTTGTTCTTCACGACCTTCACCCTGGTGCGGTTGCCGACCATCTCGGCACCGTCCTTCAGGGT
>JBBRIY010000176.1:0-6013 GCA_038220215.1 Propionibacteriales bacterium | reverse complement strand
TTGCTCGCGACGCCGATCGGCAGCCGCCCGGACAGTGCGCGCACGAGCTCCAAAGCCCCCGGCATCGGCTCGGCCTGGCCGTAGATCACGTCACCGACGGTGCTCATCACCTCCGCCCGGATCGCATCGTCGTTGCCGACTTCGCCGAAGAAGCCGGCCATCAGCTCGACGGTCGCCGGGACGCTCTTGCCGATGAACAGCGCCTTCTCTGTGGGACCGTAGGGCAGACCGCGGGTGGCGAAGACCGCCGACTCGGCCACCGTCCAGCACGGCTCGGTGTCCACCAGCAGCCCGTCGCAGTCGAACACGATCGCTGCGGGGCGCGGCCAGCCGATGGCCTCGTCGGGCTCAGCCATCGGCACGGGCTGCCCACCAGTCCCGCAGCTCGGCGGCCGCCCGTTCCTCACCGAGCGGACCCTCCTCAATGCGACGTTCCAGCAGGAAGCGGTACGCCTCACCTACGACCGGTCCGGCGCCGATGCCGAGCAGCTCCATGATCTGCGTGCCGTCGAGGTCGGGACGCATCGAGCCCAGCTCCTCGGCCTTGGACAGCTCGTCGATCCGCCACTCCAGCTCCTCGTAGGTCTGCCGCAGGCGGGCGGCCTTGCGCACATTCCTCGTGGTGCAGTCGGAGCGGGTCAGGATGTGCAACCGCTCGAGCTGGTCGCCGGCGTCACGGACGTAGCGACGCACCGCCGAATCTGTCCACTGGCCCTCGCCGTAGCCGTGGAAGCGCAGGTGTAGCTCGACCAGCGTGCTCACTGCCGACGCCACCTCGTTGGAGAAATGCAGCTCCTGGAGACGCTTGCGGGTCAGCTTCGCCCCGACCACATCGTGGTGGTGGAAGGAGACCTTGCCGTCGGGCTCGAACTTGCGTGTCCGCGGCTTGCCGATGTCGTGGAGCAGTGCGGCCAGCCGGTTCACGATGTCCGGTGCGTGCCGGCGGGCCCGCTCCAGCTCGATGGCCTGGTCGAGCACGGTGAGGCTGTGCTCGTACACGTCCTTGTGACGGTTGTGTTCGTCGCGCTCCATCCGCAGCGCCGGCAGCTCGGGCAGCACGATGTCGGCCAGGCCGGTGTCCACCAGCAGGTTCAGGCCGGGACGCGGGTTGTCGGTCAGCAGCAGCTTCACCAGCTCGTCGCGGATCCGCTCGGCGGAGACGATCCCGATCCGCGCCGCCATCTGGGTCATCGCGGCGACCACGTCGGCGTCCGGCTCGAACCCCAGCTGCGAGGTGAAGCGCGCGGCGCGCATCATGCGCAACGGGTCGTCGGAGAACGAGAGCTCTGCGGCTGCCGGCGTCCGGATCACCTGACTGCGCAGGTCGGCGAGGCCACCGAACGGGTCGAGCAGTTCCCCGTTGACGGTATCCAGCGCCATCGCGTTGGCGGTGAAGTCGCGCCGCACCAGGTCCCCGCCCAGGTGGTCACCGAACTGCACCTCGGGCTTGCGCGTGTGGTCCACGTAGCTGTCGGCGCGAAAGGTGGTGATCTCCACCAGCCATTCCCTGCCGTCGGCCTCCGTGATGTGGCAGGCGATGGTGCCGAAGGCGCGCCCGACGTCCCAGACAGCCGTGGTCACCGTGCGCACCATGGCCTCGATCACGTCGGGACGGGCGGAGGTGGTGTAGTCGAGGTCATTGCCGAGCCGACCCATCAGCGCGTCGCGTACCGAGCCGCCCACCAGGTACAGCGATTCCCCGGCCTCGGTGAAAAGACGGGCCAGCTTGCGGACCTTGGGTCCAGCCGACAGCACGTCGGCGAGGGCAAGCTGCTGCTGTTCGGTCAGGCTGGGCACAACCGGGTACTTTACCGGGCGCCGACGCTGGCCGGGTGCTGCCGGACCGACACCGCCGACCCCCGTACGATGGGACGGTGATCGGCACCACCAACGGCAGGCGGCGGGGCTTCGCGCTCCTCCTGTCGTGGGGGGCAGCCGTGGGCCTGTTGAGCCTCGTCAACCCCGTCCCCGCGCAGGCAGCAACGCTGCAGGTGAGCTTCACCGTCACATCGCTGGCCGTCTCCGGCCCGAAGGCCACGGACGAGGTCACCGTGCAGGGCACCGTCACGAACACCGGCGACACCCCTGCGTTCGGCGTCCAGGTGTTGCTATGGAGCAGCAGGGACGCGATCCGGGACCTCCCAACGCTCCGCCAGGCCGGCACCAACGCGGCCGGCTGGGGCGCACGGCTCCCCATCGACGCAGACCACTACGCGGTGATCACCACCTCCGCCGTCGGTTTCGCCCCCGGCGCCAGCCGGCAGATCGAACTGCGGGCCACCCTCGAAGACCTCGGGTTCACCAGCACCGGTGCCGTGTACGCCTTCGGTGCCGACGTGATCGCCTCGCCCGACGCCGGCGCGAACTACGCCACCGTCGGCCAGCTGCGCACCTTCGTGCCGCTGCCCGGCAAGACCCCTGTGCCCATCACCTCCGTGGTGCTGCTGACCGCAACCCCCACCAAGCTGATCGACAACCTGTTCCGCGACGACAGCCTGACAACCGAGCTCGGCGTCCGGCTGGAGAACCTGCTGACCGCGGCCGCCCGTCCCGGCATGGGCTGGCTGATCGACCCTGCCCTGCTCGACGAGGTGCGCGACATGTCCGACGGCTACCAGGTGGTCGACGGCACCGGCACGCGCTCGGGCACCGGCCAGGACGTCGCGACAGCCTGGCTGGCCCGTTTCGGGAGGCTCGACCGCCACGCCGGCGGACGCACCCTGTTCGCCAGCCCTGACGTCAACTCCGGCCGGATCGCCCGCGACGCGGAATTGGTGCACCGGGCAGGGGCAGCGGCGGAGACCGTGACCGGTGTCGAGGACCTGCCGCTGGTCGTCGTTCCGGCCGGCTACATCCTGCCCGCTGCCACCTATGACTACCTGGCCGACTCCGGCGCGGAGGCGATCGTCGCCAGCAACGCCACGGCTGCCGGAGCCCTGCGGTCCGGGGCAGCGGAGCCGCGCGTGCTGGCCACCACTGCACTGGCGCCGGGCACGCCGCAGACCACGACCATCGAACGCCACCAGCTGGCCTATGCAGCGGCGGTGATCGCCGGCGCCAAGGGCCAGGTGCGCCTGATCGGCGGTCTGGGGGACCTCGCCGAGGACCAGGCAACCACGACGCCGTGGATGGTGCGCCGCGACCTCGGCTCCCTGCTCGCCAGCACCCCCGGCGTGGCCACCGTTTCGCTGGGCACCGACAAGCCGCCGCGCCTCGATGCCGGCCAGCTGGAGGCGATCAAGCGGCTCACCGGGGAGTTCGACGCCTACGGCGACCTGGTGCCCGAGTCGGCGCTGATCGATCAGGCGGACGCAGCCATCACACGCACGACCTCGACGGCATGGATCGGCAACTCGGCCGGCTTCGACGCCCAGCTCGACGGGCTGGCCGCGCTCGTCGGAGGCCCCGAGGTGGGCCGCTCGGTCACGCTCGACGCCAGCCACCGGTTCCTGATGTCGTCACGCACGAACCAATTCCCTGTGACGGTGACCAACAACCTCGCGGAGGAGATCCGGGTGCAGGTGGTCGTGCGCACGGACAACCCGCAGCGGCTCACCGTCCCGCCGTCCGAGCTGGTGACGGTCGCGCCCGGGCAGGGCGTCACGGTGAACATCCGGCCGGAGGCCACCTCCAACGGCCTGGTGACCGCTCGTGCCTACGTCGCCACAGCCGACGGCCACCGGGTCAGCGCCGACACGTCCATCATCGTCGAGATCACCGACCTCGGCGTCGTCGCGTGGATCATCGTCGGCGTCTCCGGCCTCGTCCTCGTCGGCGCGACCGCGTGGCGCATCCGCCAGGTCCGTCGTCGGACCGTCGCGGCAGAGACGCAGGTGTTGGACGCATGAGCGACGCGCAGGCGGGCGGAAAACGACTGATCAGCGCGACGGCCGTGATGGCCTCCGGCACCATGGTGTCGCGCATCCTCGGCCTTGTCCGCACGGCATTGCTGGCCTTCGTGCTCGGCAACGGCGGCCGCCAGGTGGAGGCTTTCAACTTCGCCAACACCCTGCCGACCTCGCTGTACCTGCTGCTCGCCGGGGGCACCCTGAACAATGTCCTTGTCCCGCAGATCGTGCGCGCCGTCACCCACGACGAGGACGGCGGCAAGGCGTTCATGGACCGGATCATCACCGGCTTCCTGATCCTGCTCGGCGCGCTCACCCTGATCGTCACGGTCGCCACCCCGCTGATCGTCAGCGTCTACATCTCACCGCTGTGGCGCACAGAGCAGATGGCCGACCACTGGTCGTCGTTGCTCCTGATGAGCTATATCTGCATGCCGCAGTTGTTCTTCTACGGCGTGTTCTTCCTGCTCGGGCAGGTCCTGAACGCCCGGGAGAAGTTCGGCCCGATGATGTGGGCCCCGCTCACCAACAACGTGGTCTCGATCATCGTCTTTGGTGCCTACCTGTCGATCTGGGGCAGCCAGGGTGCCCTCACCGGCGAGCCGTTCACCCAGGCGCAGGCACTACTGCTGGCGGTCGGCTCCACGCTCGGCATCGTGGTCCAGACCCTGGTGCTGCTGCCGTTCCTGAAGCGTGCCGGCGTGACCTATCGTCCCCGGTTCGACCTCAAGGGGACCGGCCTGGGTCGGACCTTCCACGTCGCCAAGTGGATGGTGGGCTACGTCGCCCTGACCTCGCTTGCCCAGATCGTGGTCACCCGGCTCGCTTCCGCCGCGGCTCCCAGCGCCGGTGCGACCGGCGCGGGCGCGGGCTGGACGGTGTACCAGAACGCCTACCTGATCTGGATCCTGCCGCACTCGCTGCTGACGGTGTCGCTGGCGACGGCCATGCTGCCGTCCGCCTCCCGCTTCGCCGTCGCGGGTGACCGGGCCGGAGTCGCGGCGGAGACGTCCCGCGCGCTGCGGCTGGCCACCACCTTCCTCGTACCGGCAGCTGTCGGGCTCGCCGTACTCGCCGACCCGATCACCCGCCTGATCTACGGCAACGGCAGCGGTGCCGACGACTACGTCTTCATCGCCTGGGCGCTGGTCGCCTTCGCCATCGGCCTCATCCCGTTCACCGTCCAGTACCTGTACCTGCGGGCCTACTACGCCATGGACAACACCAGGACGCCGTTCCTGCTGCAGATCTGGATCAGCCTCGCCAATGCCGGGCTCGCCGTCGCCTTCGTCGTGCCCTGGGACAACCCGGGGACGATCGCTGCCCGGCTGGCGCTGGCGTACTCAGCGTCCTACTTCCTCGGCGCTTTCCTGACCCACCGTTCGCTGCGCAAGCGCCTGCCGGAACTTCCGACCGGCGACACCATGCAGCACCTCGGACGCTTGCTGATCGCGTCTGTCCCGGCCGGGGCACTCGCCTGGGTGATCACATGGTGGTTCGAGCGCTACCCGAGCTTCCTGCTGCGGACGGTCGGGCTGGCGCTGGCCGGGCTGAGCGCCGTCCTGGTGTTCTTCTTCACGGCCAAGCGGCTGGGCATCCCCGAGACCACCTCCCTGCTGGAGGTGCTGCGTCGCCCGCGCAAGACCGACAGCGACGCGGTCGAAGCGATCATCGAAGGGTCCGACTCCGAGGAGGACCGGCCGGCCAGCGACGTGAACCTGGATCCGGACGGCACCGGTGTCTTCGTCCCGGTGAGTTCCGCGGACGGGCCACCCGCGGAGGTCCTCGACTTCCCGGAGCCCCCGATCACCGGAACTCCCGAGGCCGACGTCACCACCGGACGGGTGCTGGGCGACCGTTTCCGGCTGGAGGAGCAGCTCGCCTTCCGTGACCGGACGCAGACCTGGCGGGCCCACGACACCATCCTCGGCCGCGCCGTCCTTGTTCACCTGCTCGACGGCTCCGACCCGCGCACGGCCGAGGTGCTCCGGCTGGGACGCGACGCCGCGCTGGCCACCGACTCACGGTTCCTCCGCGTTCTTGATGTCGTGGACTCCGAGCCCGGCACCGAGCCCTACCTGGTGTACGAATACGCGGCGGGCCAGACCCTTGAGAAGGTGTTGCGCACCGGGCCGTTGACCGGCGTGGAGACGGCGTGGGTGGTG
>JBBRIY010000175.1:0-6085 GCA_038220215.1 Propionibacteriales bacterium | reverse complement strand
CGACGAGATGGTGCTGGTTCGCGACATCGAAGTGTGGAGCACCTGTGAGCACCACCTGTTGCCGTTCACCGGCGTGGCCCACGTCGCCTACATCCCGGCCAAGGGACGGATCACCGGCCTTTCCAAGCTGGCGCGGCTCGTCGACGCCTTCGCCAAGCGGCCACAGGTGCAGGAGCGACTCACCACCCAGGTCGCCGATGCGCTGGTCGAGCACCTGCACCCCCAGGGAGTGATGGTCGTGATCGAGTGCGAGCACCTGTGCATGACCATGCGCGGCGTCCGCAAGCCGGGAGCCAAGACGGTCACCTCGGCCGTTCGCGGCGTGATGAACAGCCCGGCCACCCGCGCGGAAGCGATGAGCCTGATCATCGGTTGACCCTTCTCCTCGTCCACCCAACTCCTCCAACTCCTCCAAGCTGTGAGTTGGGCGCCGATGTCGGCGGCTAACTCACAGCTTGCGGTCGTGGGGGTCTGGTGGGGGCGCGGCTGGATAGGCTCATCGGCGTGACAAGACTGCCAGCACCCGGACGCACCGTGGTGATGGGCATCCTCAACGTCACCCCGGATTCCTTCTCCGACGGCGGCGAGTTCCTCGACGTCGATGCTGCCGTCGCGCACGGCCTCGCTTTGTTCGGCGAGGGTGCCGACCTGGTCGACGTCGGCGGCGAGTCCACCCGTCCGGGTGCGCAGCGGGCCTCTGTGGAGACCGAGCTGGCCCGGGTGGTGCCGGTGATCGGACGCCTCGCTGCTGCTGGCGTGCAGGTTTCCGTCGACACGATGCGGGCTGAGGTCGCAGCGGCCGCTGTGGGCGTGGGTGCCGTGCTGGTCAACGACGTGTCCGGAGGCCTGGCCGACCCGGAGATGCTGCCGACGGTCGCCGGCCTCGACGTCGACTACATCGCGATGCACTGGCGCGGTCATGCCGATCGGATGGCAGACCTCGCCACCTACCACGACGTTGTCGCCGAAGTGACCGAAGAGCTCGCCGACCGGCTCTGGGCCGCCGTCGCGGCAGGGGTGAAGCCCGGACGGGTGATCCTCGACCCGGGACTCGGCTTCGCCAAGACCGCCGAACACAACTGGACGCTCCTGCGGGGCCTTGACCACCTCGCCGGGCTCGGGCGGCCGTTGTTGGTGGGCGCATCGCGCAAGCGGTTCCTCGGTGAACTGCTGTCCGGCCCCACCGGTCCGCGCCCTGTCCGCGAGCGGGATGATGCCGGCGCGGCGATCACCGCACTGCTGGCTGCGGCCGGAGTCTGGGGGGTACGCACTCACACCGTCCGCACGCATCGTGACGCGATCGCGGTTGCTTCCCGGATGTCGACGCGGGCGATATCGGGGGACCGGTAGTGTCCCAAGGGAAACGAGGAGGTGACGCATGGAGGTTCCTGACCGGATCCGGTTGACGGGCATCCAGGTGACCGCGCGGCACGGCGTCTACGAAGAGGAGAAGGTCACGCCTCAACTGTTCGTGATCGACGTGACCTGCAGCCTGCGTCCGCGGCCGACCGATGACAACCTGGCCACCACCGTGGACTACTCAGACCTCGCCCAGAGCATCTCGCGGGTTGCCCGCACCGGCTCTGTCGACCTGATCGAGACCCTTGCCGAGCGTGTCAGCGAGACCGTCCTCGCCAACCGCCTGATCGCCGAGGTCGAGGTGACCGTGCACAAGCCGCAAGCCCCCCTCGCCGTGCCGTTCTCCGACGTCTCGGTCACCATCACCAGGAGGAACCCTTCATGACCGGCACCTACCTGGACGTGGACACACTCTCGGGCATGGCACCCCTGCGGGTCGCAGTCTTCTCCCTCGGGTCGAACCTTGGCGAGCGTTTCGACTACCTGCAGGGCGCGACCAACGCCCTGCGTGCGACGCCGGGACTGAAGGTCACAGACATCTCTCCGGTCTACGAGACCACTCCGGTCGGCCTCCTCGACCAGCCGGACTTCCTGAACATCGTCGTGCTCACCGAGTCGACGCTGCCCTCCATCGTCATGCTGGAGCGCGCCCTCGCCATCGAGGACGCGTACTCCCGCGTCCGTTCGGTGCCTGGGGGCCCGCGCACGGTCGACGTTGACCTCATCGCTGTCGGGGACCGCCAGCTCGCCACCAATGCGCTGACCCTGCCCCACCCGCGCGCTCACGAGCGTGCTTTCGTCCTCCTGCCCTGGCACGAGCTCGACCCCGACGCGACCATCGTGGGTCACGGCCGCGTTGCCGACCTGCTTTCCGGGCTGGACGCCTCCGGTGTGAAGCGACGCGACGACCTTCGGGTGGAGTGATGGCAGCACGTCCGCCGACGGGCAGCGTGACGCCCACGGGGTGGCAGGCGGTCGGTGTCGCCCTGGTTGCCGGCGCTGGCCTGGGCTGGTCGCTGTTCACGGCGCTGGACGCGTTCGGCGCCGCCTTGCCGCAACTGCCTGTCGCCGTGACCCTCCTGATCGCGGTCCTCGCTGGCCTGATCGGCGCCCAGGCGGCAGTCACCCACCGCGCCATCCAGGTGCGTCGCGAGTTCATCGCCCCACGGCGGGCGGTCGCGCTGCTGGTGCTGGGGAAGGCTGCCTTTCTCACGGGGGCCGGACTGGCCGGTGCCTACATCGCGATCGCCGCCTATTCCTGGAGCCGGCAGGATGCTGCGCTGCCGCGTGAACGGGTGATCAGTTCGGCGGTCGCTGTCGTCGCCAGCGTCGCGCTCGCGGCAGCCGGGGCCTTCCTCGAACGTTCCTGCAAAATTCCCGGTCCCCCGAACGAGGACGCCACGCCGCCCACCATTCCCGGAAGTTCGGATAACGAGCCGTAGACTCCGGCTCGTGAATACCGCTGTCACTCCGAGAAAAGCGAATCCTTCCCCGCTGCGCCGTTACGCGCGGCTCTCGTTGCTCGGGTCGACCGTCGTTGCCGTGGCCGCTGGATTTGGTGGGGTATGGATGACCCGTGCCGGACTCGTGGCCGCCGTTGTCGGCGGACTCATGGCCTGTGCGTTCGCCTGGCGTGAAGTCCGGGTTACCCGAACCACGTTGTTGGCACAGCAGTCCGCAGATTCCCGGCGGTCGCAGAATTTGCTTCACACCGAACGTGTCCAGCACGTCCGTCTCCTTCAGGTTCTGCAGGGACGCAATGGCGAACTGCGCAGCAAGTTGATTACCACGCGCGCTGAAGCCGCTCAACTCAACCAGGAAGCCGCGCAGCTTCGCGGCGACAAGGTCGCGTTGCAGGTCGAGCTCTCCGAACGCCAGGCTGCCGCCGAGGCGGAGGTACTGGCCTTACCGCGCCGCATTTCCGATCGGGACGGGGTCGTCGACCTCTGGGGTGTCGACGGTGCGCCCACCGTCGTGGAACTGCAGGCGCTCGCGAACCCGCCTATCCCGGAAAACCAGCGCCGCCGTCACGCCTGACGTTTTCACGTCGTCGTTTCAAGCACCGGTGCAATAGTGCGTATTGGCGCGTCTTGGATGTTCCTCAACAGATTCTCCACAAGTCGAATTAGTTGACGAGGCTGAGCGTGATTCGTCTGCTCTCCGGGTGCGCGGGAGATCTTGCCAGGGCAAAGTATCTTCAGGAATGCCAGACAATGACTGGGTCGGTTTGCGTAAACAGGGACCGGGTATATGCTCTTCGGCATTGGGGAGCCAATACCGCCGCGTAGGCGGCGCTCATTCGAAAGGACACACATGGCCAAGCGCGTGCAGGTGATCCACACCGACGACATCGATGGCAGTGAAGCAGCTGAGACCATCGCCTTCTCATTGGACGGCATCACTTACTCGATCGATCTCTCCACTGACAACGCGAAGAAGCTGCGAAACGTATTTGCCCCGTACATCGCAGCCGGCGAACGTGACCGGAGTGGCACGACCCGTCGTGGCGGCTCCAGCCGTCGCAAGACCACCGGCACCGCCGCCACCGACATCCGCGCCTGGGCCGCCGCCCAGGGCATGCAGGTGTCGGCCCGTGGCCGGGTTTCTGCAGAGGTGCGCGAAGCATACGAGCGCGCTCACAGCTGACGTCCCGCCAGGCGTCTCGCACGACCTTTCCGCCCCCGGTTCAGATCGATTGAGCCGGGGGCGAACACTGGAACGGACTGGTCGCCACTTGCGTTGACTAAGCTGAGGTGGCGAGCAGGTGGATTCCACGATCCGCCCAGGCGCCCGCAGCAGCTGGATGTTAGGAGTTCCACGCATGTTCGACCGGTTCACCGACCGCGCCCGGCGAGTGATAGTCCTCGCCCAGGACGAGGCGCGCATGCTCAACCACAACTACATCGGTACCGAGCACCTCCTGCTCGGGCTGATCCATGAGGGTGAGGGCGTCGCAGCCAAGGCCCTGGAGTCGCTCGGTATCTCGCTGGAGGCCGTCCGCGAGCAGGTGGAGGAGATCATCGGTCAGGGCCAGCAGGCACCTACCGGTCACATCCCGTTCACTCCGCGCGCCAAGAAGGTGCTCGAGTTCTCGATGCGCGAGGCGCTCCAGATCAACCATCCCTACATCGGCACGGAGCACATCCTCCTTGGCCTCATCCGTGAGGGTGAGGGCGTCGCCGCCCAGGTGCTGATCAAGCTGGGTGCCGATCTCAACCGCGTCCGCAACCAGGTGCTGCAGCTGCTGTCGGGCTTCCAGGGCAAGGAGGCGGCCACTGCTGGCGCCCCCGAGACCGGGCAGTCCTCTGCGGCGGCAACGATCCTCGACCAGTTCGGCCGCAACCTCACCCAGGCGGCACGCGAGAACAAGCTCGACCCGGTGATCGGACGCGAGAAGGAAATCGAGCGCGTCATGACCGTGCTCTCCCGGCGCACCAAGAACAACCCGGTGCTGATCGGCGAGCCGGGGGTCGGCAAGACGGCTGTCGTCGAGGGCCTCAGTCAGGCCATCGTGCGCGGGGACGTCCCAGAAACCTTGCGTGACAAGCAGATCTACACCCTTGACCTCGGCGCCCTCGTGGCAGGTTCCCGGTACCGCGGCGACTTCGAGGAGCGCCTGAAGAAGGTGCTCAAGGAGATCAAGACCCGCGGCGATGTGGTGCTGTTCATCGACGAGATCCACACCCTCGTCGGTGCCGGCGCTGCGGAGGGCGCGATCGACGCCGCGTCCATCCTGAAGCCGATGCTGGCCCGTGGCGAGCTGCAGACCATTGGAGCGACCACCCTCGACGAGTACCGCAAGTACATCGAGAAGGACGCTGCACTCGAGCGCCGGTTCCAGCCGATCCAGGTGGCCGAGCCCTCGATCGCCCTGACGATCGACATCCTTCGCGGCCTTCGGGACCGCTACGAGGCCCACCACCGCATCACCATCACCGACGGCGCGCTCACTGCTGCCGCCCAGATGGCCGACCGATACATCTCCGACCGGTTCCTCCCAGACAAGGCGATCGACCTGATCGACGAAGCCGGAGCACGGCTGCGGATTCGCCGCATGACCGCCCCGCCGGACCTGCGCGTGTTCGATGAGCGCATCGCCGCCGTCCGGCTCCAGAAGGAAGCGGCGATCGACGCCCAGGACTTCGAGCTGGCCGCACGGCTACGGGATGACGAGCGCAAGCTCACCATCGCCCGGGCCGAGAAGGAGGAAGCCTGGAAGGTGGGCGACTCCGACATGCCGGCAGAGGTGGACGAAGAGGCCATCGCCGAAGTGCTGTCGAGTTCCACCGGCATCCCCGTCTTCAAGCTGACCGAGGAGGAATCCTCCAGGCTGATGAAGATGGAGGAGGAGATCGGCCGGCGCTACATCGGTCAGCACGATGCCGTGAAGGCGCTGTCCCGCTCGATCCGTCGCACCCGCGCCGGCCTGAAGGACCCGAAGCGCCCGAGCGGCTCATTCATCTTCGCCGGACCCTCAGGCGTCGGCAAGACCGAGCTGACCAAGGCGCTCACCGAATTCCTGTTCGGTGACGAGAACGCCCTGATCACACTGGACATGAGTGAATACTCCGAGAAGCACACCGCTTCGCGGATGTTCGGTTCGCCGCCCGGATATGTCGGTTACGAAGAAGGTGGCCAGCTCACCGAGAAGGTGCGCCGCAAGCCGTTCAGCGTTGTGCTCTTCGACGAGATCGAAAAGGCTCACCCGGACATCTTCAACTCGTTG
>JBBRIY010000174.1:0-6086 GCA_038220215.1 Propionibacteriales bacterium | reverse complement strand
GGCCTGGACCGACCGACGACCGGACGGGTGGTGCTCGGCGGTAATGTCCTCTCCGAACTCAACGACCGGGCGCTCACCAACGTGCGACGCGACAACGTCGGGTTCGTCTTCCAGGCGTTCAACCTCCTGCCGACCCTCACCGCGCTGCAGAACATCCTGCTGCCCCTCGACCTGTCCGGACGGCGTCCCGACCGGGCGGCACTCGACCAGGTGGTCGCGTCCCTTGGCCTCGGCAACCGGCTCAGCCACCTCCCGTCCCAGCTGTCGGGTGGGCAGCAGCAGCGGGTCGCGATCGCCCGCGCGCTGATCACCCAGCCGGCCGTGGTGTTCGCAGACGAGCCCACCGGGGCCCTCGATTCCACGTCCAGCCACCAGCTGCTCGGCTACCTGCGGAGCACGAGCCAGGACCTCGGCCAGACCATCGTCATGGTCACCCACGACCCCAACGCCGCGGCCTACGCCGATCGGACGGTGATGCTGTCCGACGGACGGATTGTCGACGACCTGGCCCGACCGACGGCCGACACCGTGCTGGCAGCGATGAAGCGGCTGGGCGCCTGATGCTGCGTCAGGCCCTCACCGAGGTGCGGTTGCACCCGGCACGGTTCCTCTCGACCATCCTCGCCGTTGCCATCAGCGTGGCCTTCCTCACCGGTTCGGCCGTGATGGTGGCCACCGAGGCCAGCTCGGAGGGCCGTGCCCTCAATGTCCCGATCGCGGCAGCGGACATCGTTGTCGACAACGCCACGCCGGAGGTCACGGCCGCGACCCTCACCGGGACGCCGGGCGTTGTTGCCACCGCTCCGGTACTGCAGATGATGGGGCCGGTCACCGCCGGCGCGCACTCGGAGTTGGTGTCGGAGTTCTCCGTCCCACCCGAGCCGTTGCGCTGGTCACATCTGGTGGCAGGACGTTGGCCCGAGGCCGAGGATGAGATCGCCCTCAGCAGGGGCGCGGCGCAGGCGCTCGGGGTGGCCGTCGGTGCCGTCGTGCAGGGCGCTACCGACGAACAGATCCGGGTGGTCGGCACGACCGACGAGCCCAGCACGATGTTCACCAAGACGGGCTACGCCTCGCCAGCCCGGTTCCGTGCCCGCGGCGTCGTCGCTGCCTCAGCCACCACCTGGGCCGTGAAGGTCGATACCCGCACGGACCCGTCCGCAGTGGTGGCCGAGCTGAAGCAGACCCTTGCGAAAGTGAGCCCAGAGATCACGGTGAAACTCGCTGCAGACGTTCGCGAGGCGGCGATGAGCAGGCTGGCCGGGACGTTCCAGATCTTCACCAACCTGCTGTGGGGTTTCGCAGCAGTGGCTCTCGTGGTGGGGATGATCACCATCGCCAACACCTTCTCGATCACGCTCGCCCAGCGGCGCCGTCAGATCGGCCTGTTGCGTGCGGTGGGTGCGAGCGGTTCGCAGGTGCGACGTCGGTTCCTCGCCGAGGCTGCGATCCTCGGCATCGTTGGCTCGCTGGTCGGAGTGCTGTCAGGCGTCGGCCTCGCCGTGGGCGGTTCTGCGTACACCGGCGCCCTCTTCTGGGGGCTGACCGTGCCGTGGACGCAGTTGGCGATCGCCGGGGCCCTCGGCATCCTTGCAACGATCGGCGCAGCCTGGCTGCCGATCCTGCGCGGCACCCGCGTCCTGCCGCTGGAGGCACTGCAGCCGGTGACATCCGGCGATGACCAACAACGCGGTTCGATCCGCCGCGCCGTCGCCTGCGGCCTGCTGCTCGCCGGAGGTGCCGGACTCGCCGTGTTCGGGGTGTCCGGCAACTCCTACGGCTTCCTGGGCGCGGTGGGCGCTGGGGCGCTGATCTCCCTGGGAGTCCTGTTCGGGGCGCCCCTGTTCGTCCCGGGACTGTTGCGTCTCACCGGGCGGCTGGTCAAGCGGTGGGGCACGGTCGCTGCGCTGGCCGCGCGCAACGCCGAGCGCAATCCACGTCGGGCGACCGCAACGGCGACCGCCCTCATGCTTGCGGTCGGCCTGATCGTCACGCTCCAGGTGGCGACTTCCAGCGTCCGGCTCACCATGCTGGACGAGATCGAACGGCAGAGCCCGGTGGACATCGGGGTGATCTGGTCCAGTGAAGGCGACCAGCCGGCACCGATCCCTGCCGCCGTCAGGACCCGGCTCGGCGTGGCTCCGGGGGTCGCCGGCTCTGTGCTGCTGTCGGCAGTGACCGCAGAACTGCGCAGCGGCAAGAGCACCTACCAGGTGACCGCGATCGGCTACGACCCGGCGATCCCCGTTGTCACCGGGGTTGCCGGCACTGTCCCGGACGGCACCGTGTTGCTCGACCGGTACACCGCGGCCTCGATCGGGAAAAAGGCCACCGTGACGGTCGGCGCGCAGACCGTCGAGCTCGCCGTGGTGTCCTCACCGTTGGCCCCTGACGGCTCGGCGATCGTCAGCGCCGCGACGCTGGCCCGGCTCGGCACCCCGGTGCCCGGCGCCGTCCAGTGGTTGTCCGTGCCGGATCGCTCCCGGGCGGTCGAGGCCATGGTTGCTGTGACGGAGGCCGTCGGTTCCGGCGGGCAGTTCACTGGTTCCATCGCTGAAGCCGCAACCCTTGAGCACGTGCTGAACATCCTGCTCGCCATCACAACCGCACTGCTCGGGGTTGCCGTGTTGATCGCCCTGATCGGGGTCAGCAACACCCTCGGCCTGTCCGTCCTGGAGCGCACCCGTGAGTCCGCCCTGCTGCGGGCGCTCGGCCTCCAGGCCAGGTCGCTGCGCGTGATGCTCACCATTGAAGCCCTCCAGGTCACCATGGTCGGAGTGCTGGTCGGACTACTCGCCGGCGGCTTCTTCGGCTGGCTGGCCGTCACCTCGATCGGCCGCTCGGCACAGGTCGGTTCGATTCGCTTCGCCGTGGACGCGCCGCAGACCCTGAGCATGCTGGGGCTCGCCGTGATCGCTGCAGCGCTCGCCTCCGTCCTGCCCGGACGGCGGGCGGCGAAGGCTGCCCCGACGGAGGCACTGGCCGATATCTAGGAGCCTGCCTCCTAGGCGTTCTGCAGGCGTCGGCAGGCAGCGAGGAGGGCGTCAGCAGTCTCCTGGCTGAACGGGGTGCGCGCGGCCTGGACGGCGGCGACGAGCATCGCTGCCCGCGCGGGCAGCACCAGCGCCGGCCACGGATCGCCGTCGGGCGGCACTGCTGGCCCGCCTGCTTCGCGATAGGAAGCGAGGAAGGTCTGCCAGCCCGCATCCTCGAGGAGGCCTGCGCGCCAGAAACCGGCCGGCCGTGCCAGGTCCCAGGCGGGGTCGCCGATGCCGAAGTCGTCGACGTCCAGCAGCTTCCAGCTGCGTCGCAGCGGGGTGTGGCCCAGCTGGCCCAGATGGAAGTCGCCGTGAGCGAGGGTTGCCTGGGCGCGTTGCCGGGACAGTTCCTCTGCCAGGGGCTCGCCGATGTCGAGCAGCCAGCCGAGGTCCGCCGGCCCGCGCCGCAGGTACTCGATCGCCCGTGCCAGGCGCGAGTGGCCGCCGAGCCGTGGCGGGTCGTCCTCGATCGGCATGAGGTGTAGCCGTGCCAGCAGGGAGCCGACGTCCGCCCACGGTGGACGGTCGATCGTGGATAGCACCGTCACCCTGGGCCAGACCGTGGCCAGCCGGTCGCCAGGCGCCGGGATCGGCGCGTAGACCAGGGGCTGGATCCACAGCCGGTCCATGTCGGTGCCGCCAATGCAGTGCAGCCGCCTGGCCAGCCGTTCGCGGTCGGTGCGCTCGCCGTGGAGCTTCACGATCACGCCGGCGCAGATGAACACCTGCGAGTGCTCCGGGGCGACCGGGCGGGTGGGCAAACCGCGCGTGACCAGCCGCACCACCGGGGTGGTCGGGCCGACGCGGGGATCCTGGCGACCGGCGACGTCGCGCACCCAGTCCTCGATGGCGGCCCGTTCGGGGGCGTGCGTCGACATGGCTGTCAGCATCCTCCGTCCGGCCGGTCCTCATCGTCCAGCGCCTCATTGTCCAGCGGCAACGCCGCGCAGAGCCTACCCGGTTGGGCTCAGGCCGCCCGTGCGACATCCGGTGCTGCGAGGTTGCGGGCCCGGAGCCGGCGAACTTCGGGGAAGCACAGGGCGAATACGGTGGTCGCGATGCTGATGACGCCGGCTCCGACGAGGCTCGCATGCACCCCGAAGTGGACGGTGGCCGGACCGGCGAGCAGCAACCCGATCGGGCCGAGCATCAGGGAGCCGAGCGCGTCGTAGGACGCCACCCGCGACAGCGATTCGGCGGGCACCTCACGCTGCATCGTCGTCATCCAGAGCACTCCGAACAGGTCGAAGCCGATGCCCATGAAGAAGGCGGAGACCACCACCAGCCACAGCGGACTGCTCAGCCCGAGTAGGAGCTGGGGAAAGGCGGCTGCGAACGTGAGCAGGGTGCCCACCAGGATGGGCCGCTGCGGGCGCCACATCATGGCGATGACCACGCCGACGATCGCCCCGAGAGCCTCGCCGGCGAGGACGGCTGTCCACCCGGAGGCACCACCGAGCTCCGCATTGGCCACCACCGGGCCGAGAACGCCCTGCGCCGCCTGCAGCACCAGCAGCATGAGCGCCCACTGGAGCACGCACACCCAGAGCCACTGGCGGCTGCGGAACTCACTCCAGCCGTCGACGAGTTGCCGCAGCGGGCTGCCCTCTGGCTGGGCGAGGGAGTTGGTCTGGGGCAGGAAGGACGAGAGGGTCGCGGCAACCAGATAGAACGAGCCGCCGACCACCATCGCCCAGCCGCCGCCCAGCCACACCACGACCGCGCCGCTGGCCACCAGCCCGGCGAACCGGGCGGCGCTGGCACCCATGGACAGCAACGCGTTGCCCTGCTGCAGCAGGTGGGCCGGGACCAGGTCGGGGATGATGCCGGTCAGGGCCGGGTAGACCGCAGCACCGGCCATCCCGGCAACGGCAGCAGCCGTGCAGAGCAGCCACAGTGGGGTGTAGCTCGTGAGCAGCATGACGCCGATCGAGGCCCAGGCCACGCCGGCAAGGAGCTGGCCCCAGCGCAGCACGCGGGCCCGGGAGTAGCGGTCGGCAATGACCCCGCCGACAAGCATGAACAGCACCATCGGGATGGTCTGCGCCGCCAGCACGATCGAGAGCGTGCCGGCATCCGCACCGGGTAGGGCGAGGATGCCGAACGCCAGCGCAACCGGGGCGAAGGCCATGCCCAGCATGGAGATCGTGCGGGCTGCCAGGAGCACGGCGAAGGGTGCATCCGCGAGCAACTCGCGGGTCTGGCTTGATGCGGGCATGACGAACTCCGGATGGTGGTGTGAGCAGCCGTCCAGCATCCCACCGGGCAGGGGTCGGCGCAATTTGCCGGCCCTGATGAGGGTCAGGCAGCGGGCCGCGCGAGATCCATGGTCTCCCAGGGCTGGGGTCCGGTGTTCAACTCCCGTGTTCCGGGCGGCCAGCCGGCCACGACCATTCCGCCGCCGCTGACGACGGCGGGCTGGTCGGTGACCATGCCGCCCGTGCGTTGACGCAGCAGCGTGAACGCGGCGGGACCCCCGGTGCCGAGCACCACGCCGGGGCACCGGTGATCGAGCGTGAACGGCACCGTGGCCGGGCCCGCGTCCACGACTGCCCCGACCTGTCCGGGGCACAGCTGGGCGACGCGCACCTGCTGCCCGATCCCTTCCGGGTTGGCAGCGCCCGCGGGGAGCCGGGCGTCATGTGGCCCGATCCGCTTGACGGGATGGATTCGCAGTCCGGTGCCGGTGCGTTCGATCCGCACGGGCTGGATCGCCCCGCGCAGCCTGCTCCCGCGAACCCGCTCGCCGGGGATGCCGATCGCCACCCATTCACCGAGCACGCTCACCGAGGTGCCGAAGCTGTCCTCGATGTCCGTCCGGCCCGGGACGCCTGCGGTCTCCTGTGTGATTCGGGTCGCCCAGTAGGTCAGCCCGGGAGTCAGTTGCATCACCCAGGCGGCTCCGCCGTAGTCCTTGGGGCCGGCGTCGGGCACTCCGAGGACAAGCAGGTCGTTGGAGGCTGCCAGTTCCCTCCCGAAGGACCAGGCGTCGCGGCACCTGCCCGCGATGCCGGGAGATCCGACCGTCACGTCGCGGTGCGCCCCGAG
>JBBRIY010000173.1:0-6108 GCA_038220215.1 Propionibacteriales bacterium | reverse complement strand
GTTGACGCGGCGATGCGGCCCGCCCGGTAGACGTGGAATTCGTCGGTGAAGAAGGCGATCCGGTAGCCCGACGGCAGGCGCTGGCCGAGAAGGGCCCGCCAGTTGGCGAAGTTCTCCTCCGTGGAGGTCGATCGGACCTCGACGATGATGCGGTCATCGGAGACACCGTGGTCGAGCAGGTACTGCCGCATGGCGACGGCTTCAGGAATCTCCTCCTGCAGTCCCTGGCCACCGGAGACCACGATCAGGGCTGAGGGGTTTCGCTGGTGGTAGGCCAGGGCAGTATCGAGGCGTCCCACCAGCGTGTTGGACAGCTCGCGTCCGTGTACGGCGGCACCGAGCACCACCACGGCATCCTCGTCGTACAGGGCGTTGTCGTTCGTGCCGTAGGCCGCGTGGAAGCTGGACAGTCCGACGATCACGACGACGACGAGCAGTGCGACCGCGGCGATCACCCGGTGTCGGGTGAGCCGGGAGAACCAGATGCCGCCGGCCAGGCAGCCGAGGCCAAGGAGGGCGACCATCGCGGTGCCGAGAGTGAGGTTGGCGGTGACGGAGAGCCAGGCGGCGTTGGCGGTGAGTGCTGCGCCGGCGACAAGGAGCAGTGCCCTGGACAGCAGGCCCCCCGCGCGTCGCATGTGAGCAGGCTAGCTGGCGGAACGTCGACGAGGAGCGGGAGTTGCTTCATGGAGGTGGATCCTTCCGCGAGAGCCGTGGGCGGCCAGCCGTCCCGGCAGGCACAGCGCTGACGCCTAGACTCGCTGGCGATGAGCACACTTGAGACCCGCACGGCCGGCCGGCAACTGACCCGTCGTCGCATGACGGCGCTGCTGCTGGGCGGATCCCTCGTCCTCGGCCTTGCCGCCTGCGCAATCCCCGACGGACCGGTGACGCCGGGCACCCGTCCCAACCAGCCCACGTCGGTGGCGACGCCCACGTTCAGCGCGGAGACGGACCCGGCTCGGCTCACCCTGCCCTTGGCCGGCGTCCCGGCTTTCCGCGCGGGCACACCGAATGCCGACGGCTGGACGACCAACGCGATGACCGACGCCAGCGGTGACTTCACGTGGCGCGTCGTCGACGCCGACGGCCAGCCGGTCAAGGACTACACGCCGGCCAACACGGTCGCCTTCGGTGCGCCGCAGACCTACACCCAGGTGCCGGGCGTACTGGTGTTCCGCGGCAACAACGCCCGAAGCGCTCCCGCCTACGGCGCTGCCGACGTCAGGGACGCCAAGCTGCAAGTGGCCTGGACGCAGGACACCGGCGAGGTTCGTGGCGACGGGTCCTACTGGCCCGGCGCAGGCTGGACGGGACAGCCGCTGCTCGTCAACTGGCCAGAAGCCACCCGCAAGGCGATGGGCTACGCCGACGAGTTCGCCAACGACCCGAACTTCACAGAGGTGATCTACCCCACCTTCACCGGCGTGATCTACCGGCTCGACCTGGCGACCGGCAAGCAGACCAGGGCTCCGATCGAGACGGGCTGCGGCTACAAGGGCACCGGCTCGATCGATCCCCGTGGCTATCCCCTGCTGTACGCCGGGCAGGGCCTCGACGACATGGACGGGGTCAACTGCCCGTGGCAGTACCGCATCTTCGACCTGATCCAGAACAAGCAGGTGTCCGGCTGGAGCGGCACCGACCCGGTAGCCCCGCGCAAGGACTGTTCTCCTGTGCCTGACTGCTCCCCGCACTGGGGCGCCTTCGACTCTTCGGCCCTTGTGAACGCAGCGTCCGACACCCTGATCGAGCCGGCCGAGAACGGCCTGGTCTACAAGGCGAAGCTGAACGCGACCTTCGATCCGGTGGCCAAGACGGTCAGCGTGGACCCGCAGCTGACCAGGATGGAGTACCGCACCCCGTCCAGCTCCAAGTTCGGCATCGAGTCCTCGGCGGTGGCCTACCGCAACCTGATGTTCGCCTCAGACAACGACGGCAACCTGATCTGCTGGGACGCCAACACGATGGCGGTGGTGTGGGTCCGCGACGTCGGTGATGACTCCGACGCGTCCATGGTGCTGGAGGAGACCCCCGAGGGTGTGTTCCTCTACCACGGCAACACCCTCGACAAGCGAAAGCCGGGAAGCGCGGAGCAGGTGACGAACCTGCGCAAGATCAACGCCCTCACCGGCCAACTGGTCTGGGAGCACAAGGTGCCAACGCTGAACGACCAGCCGAACAACGGCGGCCTGCTCGGCTCCCCGCTGCTGGGCACCGGCGAGATCTCCGACCTGATCATCTTCAACGTGTCCAAGACCACCAGCCTGAAGGAGGGCGATCTGGTGGCCCTCGACCGCAAGACCGGGGCCGTGGTCTGGCAGCGGCACCTGAAGCGGTACTCCTGGAGTTCGCCCGTCCAGATCACGTCGACGACCGGCAAGGCCTACGGCATCGTCACCGACTCCGGTGGCACCATGCACCTGTTCGACCCGAACACCGGCGCCGACCTGTCGACGCTGAGCCTCGGCAAGAACACCGAGGCCTCTCCCGCGGTCTACGGCAACATGATCGTGGTGGCCTCCTACGCCCGCCGCATCTGGGGCATCAAGATCACCTGACCCGAACCCGGGGACGGTTCCAAACTCGGTCCACGCAGCCCGGACCGGATTGGGGACGGTTCCAAACTCGGTCCACTCAGCCCGGCGACCCCGCCTGGTCCCGGCTGAAGCGCGCCACCGTCCCTGTCAGGGACGGTGTGCCTGCAGGCCGACTGCGGACCGAGTTTGGAACCGTCCCCAATCCGGACCGTAGCTGAGGGCGGACGATGCCGGGAAGCGGCGCCTTGGGCTTGAGTGGCGGAGCACAGTAGTGGCATGAGCGACGACGACGTTGTGCAGTACCTGATCATCGGCGGCGGACTGACCGCTGCCCGTGCGGTCGAAGGCATCCGCGAGCACGACCGCGAGGGTGTCATCACGGTGGTGAGCGCGGAGTACCACGCGCCCTACGAACGTCCCCCGCTGTCGAAGGACGTCCTGCTGGGCACGGCCGCGGCTGACGTGGCCTACCCGCACCCTGAAGGCTGGTACCGGGCACAGGGCGTCACGCTCCGGCTGGGAGAGCCGGCGATGGCCATCTCGGTCGAGGAGCGGACGGTGACCCTCGCCGACGGCACCGTACTTCCCTGGGACCGGCTGCTTCTGGCCACCGGCTCGGTCGTCCGACGCCTGGACGTGCCCGGCGGTGACCTGCCCTCTGTGATGTACCTGCGCACGATGGACGACTCCCTGGCGCTCCTGGAGCGGTTGCGCGACGGCGGAGACGTGGTGGTGGTCGGCGCCGGCTGGATCGGCCTCGAGGTGGCTGCGGCCGCCCGGCAGCACGACTGCCACGTAACGATCATCGAGCCGGCCGCCGCGCCGCTGCTGGGGGTGATGGGGGAGCGGATCGGAACCTGGTTCGCCGACTTCCACGCCGCACATGGCGTGGAATTCCGGCTCGGCACAGGCGTGACCGGCTTCGCCGGCACCGAGCGTGTGACCGGGGTGGTCACCGACGCCGGTGACACGATCCCGGCCCAGACGGTGGTGGTCGGTGTCGGCATCCGGCCGAGCACGGAGTTGGCGGAGGCAGCCGGGCTCGACGTCGACAACGGTGTGGTCACCGACGCAGCGCTGCGCACCAGCGTCCAGGGAATCTGGGCTGCCGGAGACGTGGCCAACTGGGAGAGCCGACTGCTCGGACGCCATATCAGGGTTGAGCACTGGGCCAACGCCAACGACGGCGGCCTCGCGGCCGGACGGTCGATGGCGGGCGTCGAGGTCACCCACGACCCGGTGCCGTTCTTCTTCTCCGACCAGTACGACGCCGGACTGGAATACGCGGGCTACGTGCCGCGCGACACCGACAGCGAGCTGGTCGTTCGCGGGGACATGGCCGGCAACGAGTTCATGGCGTTCTGGGTGGTGCCCGCCGGCGAGGACGTGAAGGTGCTGGCGGGGATGCACGTCAACGTGTGGGACACGATCGACGCCGTCCAGGCCCTGATCAGGGAGGGCACCCCTGTCTCCCGCGAGCGGCTTGCCGACCCGTCCGTGCCACTGAACGAGCTCGCCTGATCGCAGGGTTGGCGGGAAGGGAACCGTCCCCAGGTCCCGCCGGGGCTCAATCAGGGTGAACGCGGTCAGCGCTTGGCCGTGCCCCACATCGTGCGGACGACCTGGCCGCCGACCCGGATGACCTGGTTCCAGAAGGTGGCTGAGCCGAGCACGCGCTCGACGCCCGAGCGGGGCGCCGGACGGGAAGAGGTTCGGGTCGACGTCCGCGGCGCAGAGGAGCGCTGCTGGGCCGCGTCAGCCTTGTCCTGAGCGGCCTGCTCCTTGGCCTGCGCCTTCGCGTCGGACTCTTCCTGCGCCCTTGCCGCACCAGCCTCGAGCTTGCGCGCGAGCATCTCGTAGGCGGAGTCGCGGTTGATGTCCTGGCCGTACTTGGCCTGCATCGCCGAGGATGCGACCCCGTTGGCCAGCCAGTCGGCCGGCATGGCACCCATGGACGCAGCGGGCGCCATCATCCGCGTCCAGGCGACCGGTGTCGGCGCGCCGTCCGGGTTGAGGACGGTCACGATGGCCTCGCCGATCCCGAGGCTCTGAAGTGTCTGGGCAAGGTCGTACTGGCTGGTCGGATACGTCTGCACGGTGGCCTTCAGCGCCTTGGCGTCGTTCGGCGTGTGCGCCCGCAACTGGTGCTGCACGCGCGAACCGAGCTGGGCCAGCACGTTGTCGGGCACGTCGGTGGGCGACTGGGTGACGAAGAAGATGCCGACCCCCTTGGAGCGGATCAGCCGGACGGTCTGCGCGATCGCGTCGAGGAAGGCCTTGGATGCCCCGTCGAAGAGCAGATGCGCCTCGTCGAAGAAGAACACCAGCTTGGGCACGTCCACGTCACCGATCTCGGGCAGGTCGTGGAACAGGTCGGCCAGGACCCACATCAGGAAGGTCGAGAAGATCTGGGGGCGATCTTGCAGGTTGGGCAGCTCCAGCAGCGAGATGACGCCCTTGCCATCGGCTGCGGTGCGGATCAGGTCCCTGGTGTCGAACTCCGGCTCGCCGAAGAACTCGTCGGCACCCTGGGTCTGGAGGGTGACCAGTGTGCGCAGGATGACGCCGACCGTTGCCGCCGACAGCCCCCCGAGCTCCTTCAGTTCGAGCTTGCCCTCGTCACCGGTGAGGTACAGCAGCACTTCCTTGAGGTCGGCGAGGTCGAGAAGCGGCAGGCCCTGGGTGTCGGCGTAGTGGAAGACCAGGCCGAGGCTCGACTCCTGCGTCTCGTTGAGGCCCAGCACCTTGCTCAGCAGGATCGGGCCGAACGAGCTGACGGTGGCGCGCAGCGGCACCCCGGTGCCCTGCCCACCCAGGGCGTAGAACTCGGTGGGGCATCCGGACGGCTTCCAGTCCTGGCCGATCTTGGACGTGCGGGCGAGCAGCTTCTCGCTGGGTTCGCCGGGGATCGCGATGCCCGAGAGGTCGCCCTTGATGTCGGCGGCGAACACCGACACCCCGGCGTGCGAGATCGCCTCGGCCAGCAGCTGCAGCGTGCGCGTCTTCCCCGTGCCGGTGGCGCCGGCGACGAGGCCGTGCCGGTTCAGCATCGACAGCGACAGCCGGACCCGGATGTCCGTGGCCGGTGTCCCGTCCACCATCAGCACGCCCAGGTCGATGGACGGGGTGGTGAAGGTGTAGCCGGACTTGATCTTCTCGATGGCCTCGGACTGCGCTGTCATGCGGCCAAGACTGGCACAAAGTTGGGCCTTTCGGCGGCCCACCCCAACCGACTTGTCAGAACCACGCAAGGCCATAGCCCTCCGTGGTTCTGACAAGTCGGCCGTGGGGACCGTGTGCGTCGGAGTGCTAGCGTTGAGCGAAGACAGGGGAGCGCCACCGGCGCTGAGAGTGCGGGCAGCCGCAGACCCTCGAACCTGATCCGGCTAGCACCGGCGTAGGGAGTCGGGATTTCTCCCCGGGACCGTTCCCGGGCCCTCCGAGCTATTGGGAGGAAGACAATGTCACTTCGATTCGCGGCAGCGGCGCTCAGCGCCGTCCTGCTGGCCGGTTGCGCCGGCAACGCGGTGGCGCCGGGTGGTTCGTCCACCACCCCGGCCGCGCCGAC
>JBBRIY010000172.1:0-6141 GCA_038220215.1 Propionibacteriales bacterium | reverse complement strand
GCCACCAGCGATCTCGATAGAGCCGGGCCGCGCGATCGTCGGGCCGTCCGGGCTCGCGGTGTACCGGGTGGGGACCGTCAAGCCGGTCGACGTCGGCAACGGCATGAACCGGCGCTACATCTCGGTCGACGGCGGGATGAGCGACAACATCCGTCCGGCCCTCTACGCCGCCGAGTACAGCGCCGCGCTGGCGTCCCGGTCCTCGGTGGCGGAGCCGGTCGTCTCGCGCGTGGTCGGCTTGCACTGCGAGGGCGGCGACATCCTGGTCCGCGACGAGTTCCTGCCCGGCGACGTGGCGATCGGCGACCTGATCGCCGTGCCGGCCGCCGGCGCGTACAGCCGGTCCATGGCCAGCAACTACAATCACACCCCGCGGCCGCCGGTCGTCTCGGTTCGGGACGGGAAGGTGCGCACCATGCTGCGCCGCGAGACCCTGGACGACCTCCTTGCGCTGGACGGCGGGTTGTCGGAGAACGAGGAACCCAATGGATGAGTCCGCACCCCTGAAGGTCGCGCTGCTGGGCTGTGGGACGGTCGGATCGATGGTGGCCCGGCTGCTGATCGAGCAGGCCGACGACCTCCAGGCCCGGATCGGTCGCCCGCTTGAGCTCGTGGGCATCGCGGTTCGGCGCCTCGAGCTCGAGCGTCCGGGGATCGACCGGACACTGCTCACCGATGATGCAGTGAGCCTGGCCGCACGACCCGACGTCGACCTGGTGATCGAACTGCTGGGCGGCATCGAGCCGGCCCGCAGCCTGATCCTCGCAGCGATCTCTGCAGGCTCGTCCGTGGTCACGGCCAACAAGGCCCTGCTGGCCGAAGACGGCGGCACGATCTACGCGGCGGCCGAGGCCGCGGGAGTGGACATCTACTACGAGGCGTCCGTCGCCGGCGCGATCCCGATCATCCGGCCGCTGCAGGAGTCGCTGGTCGGCGACGAGGTCACCGCAGTGATGGGTATCGTCAACGGCACGACCAACTTCATCCTCGACAAGATGCATACCGACGGGGCCGATTTCGCCGACGTGCTCGCAGAGGCCCAGCGCCTGGGCTACGCCGAGACCGACCCGACGGCGGACGTCGAGGGCTACGACGCGGCGGCGAAGGCCGCCATCCTCGCCAGCCTCGCCTTCCACTCCCGGGTGAAGCTGTCCGACGTGTCCCGCGAGGGCATCACGGGAGTGACCAGCGAGGACATCGCCGCGGCGAAGGAGATGGGGTGCGTCATCAAGCTGCTGGCGCGCTGTGCTCTCAGCGAGGACGGCACCATCGCTCTCGGAGTCCACCCGACCATGGTCCCGGTGTCGCACCCGCTGGCCGCCATTCCGGGCGCCTACAACGCGGTGTTCATCGAGTCCCGGCATGCCGGAAGGCTGATGTTCATGGGGCCGGGAGCCGGGGGTGCGCCGACAGCGTCCGCCGTGCTCGGGGACCTTGTCACCGCCGCCCGCAACCGCGTCCGTGGGACCCGCGGGCCGGGGGAGTCGGCCTACTCGGCGCGCGGGATCACGCTGGCCGGCCGGGTCAGCTCGCGCTACTACCTCTCGATGACCGTCACCGATGCCCCGGGCGTGCTGGCGCAGGTGGCCACCTGCTTCGCCCGCCATGACGTCTCGCTGCAGGCTGTCCGGCAGGGGAGCCAGGGGGTGGAGGCCCGATTGGGGGTGATGACCCACCTGGCCACTCAGGACGCGATCGACGCGGCCATGGCCGACCTGCGCAGCATGAACCAGGTTCGCCCGCAGATCGCCGTCATGAGGGTCGAGGGGGCCTGATGGACCTGGCCTGCCTCGACCTCGAGGGCGTCCTCGTCCCCGAGATCTGGATCAGGGTGGCGGAGACGACCGGCATCGAGGAGCTGCGGCTCACCACCCGGGACATTGCCGACTACGACGAGTTGATGCGGCACCGCCTGCGCATCCTCGACGCCAACGGCATCGGGCTGGAGCTGATCCAGGAGGTCATTGCAGCGATGGGGCCGATGGAGGGTGCCGCCGACTTCCTGAACTGGTTGCGGGCACGCTTCCAGGTGGTGATCCTCTCCGACACGTTCTACGAGTTCGCGATGCCGCTGATGGCCCAGCTCGGGTACCCGACGCTGCTGTGCCACCGCCTGCGCGTCGACTCCGATCACATCACCGGCTACACGTTGCGCCAGCCGGACTCCAAGCGTGCGGCCGTGCGTGTCTTCCACCACCTGAACTACCGCGTGATCGCCGCCGGGGACTCCTACAACGACGTCGCGATGCTCGCCGAGGCCGACGCCGGGATCCTGTTCCGTCCGCCCGCCAATGTCATCGCGGAGTTCCCGCGGTTCCCCGTCGTCAGCGATTACGACGGCTTGCGCGAGGCATTCCGCACCGCTTTGGGCTGAGTTGCTGTTGCGGCTTATGCGTGCGTCCTCGGGTGCTACAGTGGACGCAGCGCAGTGGCGCACCGCCCCTCAGATCGGGCAGGACGGACGAGAAGAATCACGAGTCGTCGAGAATCCAGTAACGCATCAATCACCCCTTACTGGCATTCAGATCTGGAATGTCATTCAACGTTGCTCGCAACGAGCACGGGGCCAGTCTGCCCGGCCACGCCGGAGACGCCCGATCCGAAAGGAAGTAAGTGACCGACATCATTGAAGCCGGCACCCAGGAAACCAGGCGCAAAGGTGCAGGCCTAGACGGCATGCTGTTGCCGGAGCTGAAGCAACTGGGTTCCCAACTGGGTCTCAAGGGCACCGGAGCCATGCGCAAGAGTGCCCTGATCGACGCCATCAAGTCCGCACAGACGTCCTCCCGCGCCGAAAAGCCCCGTACTGAGCAGCCCCGTACGGAGAAGCCCCGCACTGAGCAGCCCGGCTCCGAAGCGTCCGGCGCAGCGGAGTCGACGCGTGGTGAGCAGACCCGCTCCCGCCGCCAGCGCTCCGAGCGTGCGGCCGAGCCCGAGCAGCCGCGTACCAGCGAGCCCGACCAGGCGCAGCAGTCGCCGCCCGCCGGCGGCACCGACGACGTCGCTGCCCGCCTCGAGGCGCTCAAGGCAGAGGGGACCGGGCGTAACCGTCGTCGCGCCAGTACCGCAGACGACAGCGAACGCACCGACAACCGTCAGGCGGAGTCCCGTCCGCAACAACAGCAGGTGCGCAACGACGCCCCCCGCAACGACGCCATCCGCAACGACCCGGCGCGCAACGATTCCCAGCGCAATGACGCCCAGCGCAACGATTCCCAGCGCAATGATTCCCAGCGCAATGACGACGACGAGTATGGCAACGGCCGCCGCAGCCGCCGCCGTCGCAACCGCGATCGCCAGGGGAACACCAACAGCAACAACAACAGCAATCGGCGTCCCACCGGCAATGCCCGGTCGGGCGGCAACCTCGGCATGGAGCGGATGGAAGCCGAGCCCGTGATCAATGAGGACGACGTGCTGCTGGAGATTTCCGGCATCCTCGACGTCCTGGACAATTACGCCTTCGTCCGTACCTCCGGCTACCTTCCCGGCAACAACGACGCCTACGTGTCGTTGGCAATGGTGAAGAAGTGGGGCCTGCGCAAGGGCGACATCGTCACCGGTGCCATCAAGGCGCCGAAGGAGGGCGAGCGCCGCGAGAAGTTCAACCCGCTCGTGCGCATCGACACGATCAACGCCGACGCACCCGAAAAGGCGAAGGACCGGCCCGAGTTCCAGAAGCTGGTTCCGCTGTACCCGCAGGAGCGGTTCCGGATGGAGACCACCCCGCTCAACATGACCGGCCGGATCATGGATCTGGTGTCACCGGTCGGCAAGGGTCAGCGTGGCCTGATCGTCTCGCCGCCCAAGGCCGGCAAGACCCTCGTGATGCAGGCCATCGCGCATGCGATCACCACCAACCACCCCGAGGTGCACCTGATGGTGGTCCTCGTCGATGAGCGTCCCGAGGAAGTCACCGACTTCCAGCGGACGACCAGCGGTGAGGTCATCGCGTCGACCTTCGATCGTCCGGCGGAGGACCACACCACGATCGCCGAGCTGGCGATCGAGCGGGCCAAGCGCCTCGTCGAACTCGGCATGGACGTCGTGGTGCTGCTCGATGGCATCACCCGCCTGAGCCGGGCCTACAACCTGGCAGCTCCCGCGTCCGGCCGGATCCTGTCCGGTGGTGTGGACTCGGCAGCGTTGTACCCGCCGAAGAAGTTCTTCGGTGCGGCCCGCAACATCGAGGACGGCGGCTCGCTGACCATCCTCGCCACCGCGCTGATCGACACCGGCTCGAAGATGGACGAGGTGATCTTCGAGGAGTTCAAGGGCACCGGCAACATGGAGCTCCGTCTCCGCCGTGACCTCGCCGACAAGCGGATCTTCCCCGCCATCGACCCGGTCGCCTCCGGCACCCGCCGCGAGGAGCTCCTGCTGGGACGCGACGAGCTGGCGATCATCTGGAAGCTGCGCCGTGTGCTCAGCAGCCAGGACTCCCAGGCCGGCCTGGAGATGCTGCTCAACCGCATGCGGAAGACGCAGAGTAACCGCGAGTTCCTGATGGTGATCTCCAAGACCACCCCCAACCCGGAGTAGTCACCCCGCTTGACCCACGTGTCAGAACCTCAGGTCGCCCAAGCGACCTGAGGTTCTGGCTACTCGGAGGCTTGTGAGGGCCAACTCGGGGCTAGTGGGGGCACGGTGGGCAGTGAGGGCTAGAAGATCCAGCTGGAGCCCGGTGCCACCGGCCAGCCGAAGGCGACGCTGGCCTCGCGGAGTGCACCGGCGCGCAGCTCCGTGACCACCCCGGCGCCGGCAAGCTCCCGCAACGTGGTGCCGCCGAGGTACGCCGAACCGAGTTCACGGACATCGAGGGCGAGATCTGCCGCGTCGTCCGTGCGTTCGACACCGGCCCCGCCGAACGCCTCTGCCGTGACGCGCCAGCGTCCGGCGTTCTGCGGCAGGCGGGCATCGCTCACCTCGAGGACCACGTCCACCGATGCCTGGTACTGCCGCGCGGCGAGCGCTGCCGGCAGGTCGATGATCCGGACCCAGACGTTGTCCTTGACGCTGACCCGTGCGGCCCGCAGGTCGACCAGCAGGCTCAGCAGGGGGTCATCGTCGGCCAGCATGCCGGAGGTCACTTCGGTCATGAGGTCGAGGTCGAGCAGCCGCGACCACAGGGCGTGGGCGACGGCGGGGTCGTCGGCGACGAGCTCCTGGACGCCGACCGTGCCCTCCGGCCCGGCTTCCGCCCAGCTCGACTTGCGGCGGAAGAGCGCGTAGCCGACCGGTTCGCCCCGGCGCTCGGCGACAGCGATCCGCACCACTTCCCGGCCTTGGCGGAAGATCGGCGCGTCGGTCAGCCACATCGCGGCGAGCTCGGGGCTCTCCCTCGTCACCCAGCCGGGACGGTCGACTGCTGCGTGCAGGCGACCGACGAGCTCACCGTGATCCTGGAGGCTCGCGGTCTCGAAGCGGACGGAGACGTCCTCGCTCCCGGAAACCGGCCGCAGGGCCGCGCCGCGCTTCATCGTGAGGTGAAGTCGCCGGGTCGCCAGCCCGTAGCCGAAGCGGCCATAGATCGCCGGCTCGGAAGCGGTGAGCAGCGAGACCGGCTCATCCCACTCCCGACAATGGGCGAAGTGGGTGTCGATCATGGCGGAGAGCAGGCCGCGCCGGCGCCACTGGGGGTGGACGCCCACCCAGGTGAGGCCCGCTGCGCGCACTCGGCCGCCAGGAACCGGGCACGTGGTGAACGGATAGGAGGCGTGCAGGGCGACCAGGCGCTCCGGATGGTCGGTCTCCACCACCCCGAAGGTGCGCTCCCAGCTGAGCGGGCTCGGTAGCGCAAGCATGTCCTCGAGACTGTCTCCGGTCGGGAAGGCCCACATGTCGAGCTCGAGGACATCAGGGAGCCGGTCTCGGGTGAGGGGGACAAGGTCGAAGGCGTCGGGAATGGGGGCCATGGGCCCAACTCTGCCGCCGTTGCTGCGGTTTGGATAGCGACGCTCCACGAGGCATAATGGTTGGTCGGTCCCGGTTCACGCCAGTGGGGTAAATCCAGCCCCGAATCACGTCAGGGCGACCCGGAACCTCCGAACAGGAGAAACCATGAAGCAAGGCATCCACCCCGAATACGTGGACACCCAGGTCACCTGCACCTGCGGCAACACCTTCACCACCCGCAGCACC
>JBBRIY010000171.1:0-6162 GCA_038220215.1 Propionibacteriales bacterium | reverse complement strand
ACAGGGCCGTCCGAGCGCCGCCACTGCCTGGGCCAGGAGGTCCTCGGCCGTGGTACGGCTGAGCTGGTCGACCGCCGCTGAGGCTTCCGGGCGGCGTCCGCGTCCCATCAACCCGGCGAGCGGTCCGGTGGGCACACCCTCTGATTCGTCCACGACGGCCACCAGCACCAGCTCGTCTGACTCGGGCCGACGTTGCATGGCCGCCACGACTGCCGGCCACGTGCCGGCGGCGACCCATCCTGCAACCTTCATCTCAGACTCCCATCAGCTGCACGGCGACCCACAGGGCGGCGGTGCATGCGATCAGGCTAATCGGGACCGTGAGCAGCCCCAGCTTTGTGAACTCGCCGATCTCGGTGTCGTTGTCGTGGTCGGCGAGGATGCGCCGCCACAGCAGCGTCGCCAGCGAGCCCACGTAGGTCAGGTTGGGCCCGATGTTCACCCCGATCAGGACGGCCAGCACGGCTGCCGGACCCACGGGGGCAACCAGGGGCAGCAGCACGAGCACCGCCGGCAGGTTGTTCACCAGGTTGGCCAGCACCGCTGCCAGGCCGGCGAGCAGCAGCAGGCTCACCAGGTCGGAGCCGGTCGGCACCAGGTGCCCGATCGCCGCAGCCAGCCCGTTGTCGACAACGGCCTTGACGATCACGCCGAGTGCCAGCACGAACAGCAGGAACCAGATGTTGGCAGAGACGAACAGCTCGCGGACCTCGGCGCGGTGCCGTCCGGGCGGGTCCATCAGCAGCCGCTTGGTCGCCAGCACCAGCACACCGGCGAGCGCCGCCCAGAACGGCTCGATGTGCAGCGGTGACGAGACCACGAAGCCGGCGAGGGTCAGCGCCACGACGATGAGGGCGAAGACCGGCGTGGGCGTCGGCTTTCCGGCGTCGCGGGGGGTGGCGATCACAGAGAGGTCGCCCGCGAACCACTTCCGGTGAACCACGTACTCGATCGCGATGGCCACCAGCCAGGGCAGCGCCATCAGCGCACCGAACGTGACGAAGCTGAGCCCGGCAGCCCCCATCGCCAGCAGGTTGGTCAGGTTGGACACCGGGAGCAACAGGGACGCCGAGTTGGCCAGGTGTGAGGTGGCGTACACGTGCGGCTTGGGTCGAGCGCCCAGCCGGGACGCTGTCGCGAACACCACCGGCGTGAGCAGGACCACCGTCGCGTCGAGGCTCAACACGGCCGTTGTCAGCGAGGCGACGACGAACACCAGCCCCAGCAACCGCTTCGGACGGCCTCTGGAGCGCCGGGCCATCAACTCACCGGCGGCGTCGAACATGCCCTCTTCCCGGCACAGGTGGGCAAGCATCAGGATGGCGGCGAGGAAGGCCACCGTCGGCCCGAGGCTCTGCACCTCCTGCCAGGCGACGGGCACCGGCAGGGCACCGACGAGCACCACCAGCAGGGCAGCCGGAACGGCGCCCACGCCCTCGGGCAGCCCTCTCGGGCGGACCACAGCAAAGCCGAGGACGGCGACGAGGCAGACGACGGCGATCGCCTCAGCCACCGGTGCGGTCATGCGGTCACCCTAGGGGCGGGCGCTGCGGCGCGGCTGTGAGCAATCGCCGCACCCGCAGCAGGGTGTGGAAAATGAGTTTACTGCCGCCGCAGGCGGTCACGGAGCTTCATCAACTCGCGGCGCTGGGACTCGGTGAGGCTGTTCAGGCCGCCGGCGTTGATCTGGTCGAGCAGGGCGTCGAGGCGTTCCCGGTCGGACGCATGCCGCGTGGCCTGGCGGGTGGTGGACCGGGAAGCCCGGGGCGCACGAGCGGCCACAGGGCGGCCACGTACCAGCCGTCCCGGAATCCAGGGGTACTCGCCGAGCAGACCGACCGAGCGGGCGACGATGGCAACAAGGACAAAGCTGAACAGCAGGCTGAGCAGGCCGGGCATGTCGCGGCCGGCCAGGAAGCCGAACACCTGCACGCCAACGAGGACCGCCCCGATGACCCAGGCCGGAATGTTGAAGAAGAACGTCCGACGTGGGTACTCGGCGATCCACAGGAGCAGCAGCAGGAACTCGATCGAGCCGAGGCCGGACAGGCCACGGCCGCTTCCAGCGACCACCGCGACAACCGTGTAGGCGGCGGTGAACGACGCCCACATTCCCAGCAGCAGCCAGACCATGCGGGTGCGTCCGATCAGCCGCTCGAGGTCGGTGCCGAAGTACCAGAACAGGGCGAGGGTGATCACGGTGCCCAGTCCGAGGTCGTTGGCGAACGGCCAGGTGAACAGGCGCCAGAGCTCGCCGGTAGCGACGGCTTCCGGGGTGTACAGCAGCTGCATGGGCAACGTGGGCACCGCCACCCAGGCGAGGCCGGAAAGGACCGCGATCAGGACAACCAGCACCACCGTGCTGACCTCGATGCGACCCAACCTGAACCAGGGTTCGCTGTGGTCGTCGCGTGGGCCGAAGAAACCGCTCATAGGCCCTAGGTTGCCAGAAGAACCCGCATGCACGCCTCCCCCGGTCCCGGCGTTAACCTTCGGGTGGGCCTAAGGAGGGCACAATCGTGTGGATCGCGTTCGCTTTCGCCTCTGCGTTGTTCGCGGGACTGACGGCCATCCTGGCCAAGGTGGGCGTACGGCACACCGACTCCAACCTGGCCACGGCCATCCGGACGACGGTCGTGCTGGCTGCGGCCTGGCTGATGGTGCTGGTGGTGGGTTCGGCGTCCCAGTTGGGCACGCTCAGCGGCTCGACCATCGGCTTCCTCGTCGCATCAGGCCTTGCCACCGGCGGGTCGTGGCTGTGCTACTTCAAGGCGCTGCAGCTGGGTGAGTTGAACAAGGTGGCCCCGATCGACCGGCTCAGCATCGTGCTCACCGTTGTGCTGGCGATGATCTTCCTCGGAGAGGCCACCCACCTGGCCACCCGGCTTCCCGGCATCGCCCTGATCGGGATCGGCACCTGGCTGATGGTGCGCCCACCGGCAGCAGCGGCCGAAGCAACGGTCACACCGGGGAAGGCGCGCGGTGGCTGGTTGTTGTACGCCCTCGGCTCCGCGGTGTTCGCGGCGTTGACGGCGATCCTCGGCAAGGTCGGAATCAGCGGAGTCGAGTCGAACCTCGGCACAGCGATCCGCACCTGCGTCGTCCTGGTGCTGGCCTGGGGCATCGTCATCGCCACCGGCAGGAAGAACCGTCGTCCCCCGGTCCCGCGGCGCGACCTGACGTTCATCCTGCTGTCCGGGCTCGCCACCGGGGCGTCATGGCTGTGCTACTACAAGGCGCTGCAGGACGGGCCTGCCAGCGTGGTGGTGCCCATCGACAAGCTCAGCATCGTGGTCACCGTCCTCCTGGCGGGGTGGTTGCTGGGTGAGCGGCTCACCAGGCGGGGCTGGGCAGGTCTGGCGCTCATCGTGGGCGGCACCATGCTGATGCTGGTGTGACCGGCTCAACTCTGGACGATCAACTCGATCTCCGAGCGCGGCATCCGTAGCGGGCCGGAAAAGCCGTTCATGATTCCCGCCAGCCGGGACGCCTGCTCGTTGTGGTAGAGGTCCTCAAGGCTCAACGGCTTGCCGTCCGGACCGGACAGCGGGATCTGCCAGTTGGGGTATTCGATGCTGGTGCCGGGCTGGTTCTGCGTCCGCCGGTCACCGACGGCGTCGGTGAGCGCCGCGCACAGCACCCGGGCCGGGGTGGCCACGAGGTAGCGGTGCATGGCCTCGACGAGGTCCTCGGTCGTCGCCGGGTAGGCCGTGAGGAAGCCGCGCTCCCGCAACGCGATGAGGAAGGCGCTGCGTTCCCGCTCCGCGTTGGCGAGTTCCGTGGCCAGCGACTCGGTGAGCAGGCCCAGCTCGTGCTGCAGCTTGATGTGCTCGCTGGCCAGGTAGCCGGCAGTCGGCGGCAGGTCGTGGGTGGTTACCGAAGCCAGGCAGTATTCCCGCCACGCCTCCGGAGGGAGCGGACGGCCCTCGGCGTCCCGCTCGAACCAGGCGATCGACGTACCGAGGATGCCCCGCGCGCGCAGGTAGTCACGCACCCAGGGCTCGACCACCCCGAGGTCCTCCCCCACGACCAGCGCGCCGGCCCGGTGCGCCTCCAGGGCGAGGATGCCCACCATGGCCTCATGGTTGTACCGGACGTAGGTGCCCTCGCTCGCGGCCCCGCCCTCCGGGATCCACCACAACCGGAACAGGCCCATGATGTGGTCGACGCGGACGCCACCGGAGTGCCGCAGGATGCCGGCCACCATGCTGCGGAAGGGAGCGTAGGACAGCTCGGCCATCCGGTCGGGACGCCAGGGCGCCTGGCCCCAGTCCTGGCCGGTCTGGTTGAAGTGGTCCGGCGGCGCGCCGACGCTGACGCCTTCTGCGAACAGGTTCCCGTACGTCCAGGCCTCGGCACTCTGCGCGCCGACCCCGACGGCGAGGTCGCTCATGATGCCGATGCGCATCCCCGCGTCCTTCGCAGCGGACTGCGCGGCGCGCAGCTGGTCGTCGGCGATCCACTGCAGCCAGGTGTAGAAGATGATCTCCGCGACGTGCTGCTCTGCGAACAGCGACACGGTCGGCGACGACGGGCGCTGCAGCTCCGCAGGCCATTCGCGCCAGTTGTAGCCGAAGCGGTTGACCAGCGCGGACCAGGTGGCGAACTGGGTGAGGCCGCGTCCCTCCCTGCGCAGGAAGTCGTTGAAGGCCATCCGCCTGGCCGGGCGCAGGCCGTGGTCGTAGATGACCCGCAGCGCCTCGACCTTCGCCGTCCAGACCGGGTCGCGCTTGATCAGCTGCTCGTTGGCGAGCTCCTTCCGCAGCCTGGCCTTCAGCTGCGCGATCCTCGCCCGGGGGCGCTCGTCCAGGTCGGCGTACTCAGGGACGAGTTCCGGGCGGATGTAGAGCGGGTTCACGTAGCGACGCGAATTCGGCAGGTACGGGGACGGTTCCAGCGGCGGCGCCGGTTCCGCGGCGTGCAGCGGGTTCACCAGAACGAAGCTGGCGAACTGCTGAGTGGACGACCAGGTGGCCAGGTCGGCGAGGTCGAGCAGGTCTCCGATACCCCAGGAGTCGGCGGACGCGACGCTGTACAGCTGAGCTGCGTAGCCCCAGGCGCGCTTGTCCCCCATGGATTCCGGGAAGCCGAGGAAGGCGGGGCTCACCACCAGCGTCGATTCCGCCTGGCCGGCCTCCGTCGTCGCCTGCAGCCGGTGATAGCCCAGCGGCAGGTCGGCGGGCAGTTCGAAGGCTGCCTGCCCGATCAGGACGCCGTCGATCCAGCGGGCCGGCTCGTCGTCGTCGACCTGTGGCACATCCTGCCAGCCGCCCTCCTCCAGCCGGACGGCGAGGCGCGCCCACTGCCCGTCGGGCAGGTGCACCTGCACCCGTCGGGGCGTGCCCTGTTCCATCACGACGCAGGGTTGCAGCAGCCGGGTCCAGGGCCGTTGGAGGTGCGCCTCCAGCGCTGCGCGGGCCTTGTCGGGATCGGCGGCGTCGACGTCCATCCCGGCAAGGATGGCGATCACGGTCTCATCGGTCACCTCGGTGAGGCGGCCCTTCCAGTCCCAGAACTCTGTGGCGATCCCGAAAGCCGAGGCGAGCTCAGTGAGGAACTGATTGGACAAGGCCATTCCAGGGACGCCTTCTTCAGCAGCGGACGGGTCGGTTAACGATACCGGTACGGCGCGCTCACGCCCGCTCGAACGGGGCCAGCAGCCGCCGCAGCACCACGGCAAGTTCCTCGCGTTCGGCCGGTTCGATGGCCGACAGCACCGTGCGCTCGTAGGCGAGCAGGTCGGCGAGCGCCTGTTGCACGCGATCGCGGCCCTCATCGGTGAGCTTCACCAGCACGCCGCGGCGGTCGTCGTGGTTGGGCAGCCGGATCACCAGGCCACGCGCCTCAAGCCGGTTGACCCGGTTCGTCATGGTGCCGGAGGTGGACAGCGTCGCCCGGATCAGCTCCCCCGGCGAGAGCACGTAGGGCCGTCCCTGACGACGCAGCGCGGCGAGGACGTCGAACTCCCACACCTCGAGCTCATGGGCCGCGAAGGCGTCCCGACGTGCACGGTCGAGGTGTTTGGCGAGCCGGCCGATCCGGGAAAGGCTGCCAAGCGGGGTGACGTCGATGTCGGGGAGTTCGCGCGCCCAGGCGGCGAGGATGTGGTCCACTTCGTCAGCCATGCCCACCCCCGATATCTCGATGTCGAGACTTTAGCGG
>JBBRIY010000170.1:0-6210 GCA_038220215.1 Propionibacteriales bacterium | reverse complement strand
CAGGTGCTGGTGATGGGACAACAGCGTCGTCCCCGCACTCGAGCCGGCGGTGAGCGCACCGATCTCCACCTCGGGGTGGGCCAGCAGCAGCCGCAGCAGTTCACCACCCGCATATCCGGTGGCTCCGGCCACCGCGACCTTGATCGTCATGGGCATGACTATGCCATGTGTGGAATGTGTATTCCACTTGACATGAGCTTGAGGTCGACTGCGTTATCCTCCTGAGCGTGCCGTTAACCGCCGTTGGCATCAGCCATCACCTTGTACCTCTCGACGAACTGGCAGGACTCAGCCGGGTCGCCGAACAGGTGACCTCGGCGCTCGATGCCGATCCCTCCCTGCGCGGCCACGTCGCGCTCAACACCTGCAACCGGTTCGAGGTCTACTTCGAGGCAGAGTCCTTCCACGGCCCCCTCGAGGCCGTGCTCGGCATCTTTCGGGCAGCGCTGACACCGGCGGACACCGGTCTCGTCGACCAGTTCGAGATCTATCCCGGCCAGGCAGCCGTGCAGCACCTGCTCGAGGTCACCGCCGGGCTTGACGCCATGGTGATCGGCGAGGCCGAGATCATCGGCCAGGTGCGTGAGGCCCTTGCCGCGGCAGGCAGCCGCGCCGGCTCGTCGCTGACCCGGCTGTTCCACGCCGCCCTCACCACGGCCAAGGCCGTGACGGCGGAGACCGACCTCGGTGCCGCGGGCCGCTCGATCGCGACTGTCGGGCTCGAACTCGTGGAGAAGCGACACTTCCCGCTGGCCGGGCGCACGGCGCTGCTGGTCGGGACGGGGAGCTACGCAAGGGTCGTCACCGCTGCCCTGGTGCGGCGGGGCTGCACCGATGTCACCGTCTACTCCCCCACGGGCCGGGCAGAGCAGTTCGCCGCGACGCACCCGGTGCAGGCGGTGCCCGAGGACGGGCTGGCCGAGGCGATCACCGCCACCGACCTGCTGGTTGCCTGCAGCGGCGGCGCCGCGACGACCGGCAGCCTGATCGGTGCCGAAATGCTTGCCGGCGCACGGAAGGGCGTCGTGGCTGTCCTGCCCGTGCTCGACCTCTCCCTCACCGGGGACGTCGACGCAGAAGCAGCCACCCTGCTCGTCGTCGACCTGATCGACCTTGAGGAGATCGGCGCCCACGCGCCCGCAGAGCAGGCTGCGGCCGTGCTGGCTGCGCGCGACCTGGTGTCCCGCGGCGTCGACACCTATCTACACCTGGAGCAGGGGCGCGCTGCCACACCAGCCGTGACCGCCATGCGTGCGCACGTGAGCCAGTTCATCGAACGCGAGATCGAAGCGGCCAACCGTCGCTACGACGCCGAGACAGCTGCGGCCGTGGCGCGATCACTGCGCCGGGTGTCGAACGCGCTGCTGCACACGCCGTCCCTGCGGGCAGCCGAGCTGGCCCGCAGTGGCGAGCTCGCCGACTACTCCCACGCACTGCAGACCCTGTTCGGCATCGAGATCGAGGCGCAGGCGTGACGGCTGTCGGCACGACGGCCCCGCTGCTGGCCGCCTATCGAGGCGAGCCGGTGACCCGGCATCCGGTCTGGTTCATGCGGCAGGCGGGACGCTCCCTGCCCGAGTACCGCAAGCTCCGCGAGGGCACTGCCATGCTCGATGCCTGCCTCGACCCTGACATGGCCGCCGAGATCACCTGCCAGCCGGTGCGTCGCCATGACGTGGACGCCGCCATCTTCTTCTCCGACATCGTCGTGCCGCTGCGCCTCGCCGGGGTGGACGTCGACATCGTCCCCGGCGTGGGACCGGTGCTCGGCACCCCGGTGCGCAGCGCCGCCGATGTCGACCGGCTGCCGGTACTGGACCCCGCCGCCCTCGCGCCGGTGCGCGACGGCATCGCTGCCTCTGTGGCCCAACTCGGCGAAGTGCCCCTGATCGGGTTCGCCGGCGCCCCGTTCACCCTTGCCTCGTACCTCGTCGAGGGCAGGCCCAACCGTGAACTGCCGGCCACCAGCGCCCTCCTTGCCACCGACCCCGCCACCTGGCACCGGCTACTGGCCTGGGTTGCCGACCTCACCGCCGTCTTCCTGCGGGCGCAGGCGGAAGCCGGGGCGTCCGCCTTGCAGCTGTTCGACTCCTGGGTCGGCCGCCTTGACCCCGACACCTACGCCCGCGCCGTCCAGCCCCACTCTGCTGCGGTCTTCGCCGCGATCGCCGACCTCGGCCTGCCACGCGTGCACTTCGGCACCGCCACGCGGCAACTGCTACCGGCGATGCGGGACGCCGGTGCCGACGTCGTCGGCGTGGCCAGCGACATCGGCCTCGACGAGGCCAGCGCCCTCTTCGACCACACGGTGCCCCTGCAGGGAAACCTCGACCCATCCCTGCTTTCCGCCGACTGGGACACCATCGAGGTGGCGACGCGGGACATCATCCGGCGCGGCGAAGCGGCACCCGGCCACGTGTTCAACCTCGGCCACGGCGTGCCGCCCGACACCGATCCCCACGTTCTCACCCGGCTCGTCGAGCTGGTGCACTCCATTCCCACAAGACAGGTTGGCTGAGATGGCACACCCGGCAGGCATCGGCGCAGTGAAACCCGATGGTTGGGCGTACCAGCGATCGCCGATGATCGTCTACTGGGAACTGACCAACGCCTGCGGGCTCGCCTGCCGCCATTGCCGCGCCACCGCCATGCCGGACGCAGCGCCCGGTGAGCTCACCACGGCCGAGGCGATAGCGCTGCTCGACGACATCACGGGCTTCGGCGACCCGGCCGCCGGCGAGGCGTTGCCGCACGTTGTGATGACCGGTGGCGACCCACTGCGACGCCCGGACCTCGCCGAACTCATCGCGCAAGCCCAGGTCCGCGGTATCGGCGTCTCGCTGGCACCGGCGGTGACCCCGCTGCTGACGCGGGAGAAGATCCTCTGGATGAAGGAGATCGGCATCCAGGCCATCTCGCTGTCCCTCGACGGCTCGGACGCAGCGCTGCACGACGGCGTCCGCATGGTGCCCGGCACCTTCGACGCCACGCTCGAAGCTCTCGATACCGCTGCGGAGGCCGGGCTGCCGGTGCAGGTGAACACGCTCGTGACCGCGACAACCGCCGCCGACCTGCCGGCCATCCACGACCTCCTCAGCGCGCACAGCCTGCAGCAATGGAGCCTGTTCTTCCTGATCTCGATAGGCCGCGGGACAGAGCTGACCGAGCTGTCGCCCGGGGCGGCGGAGCGCGTGCTGGGCTGGGCCCAGCGAGTGGGTCGCACCTCCTCCTTCCGGGTGAAGACGACAGAGGCGATGCAGTACCGCCGGCTCGGTGCAGCGGCCCTGCTGCGCGCTGGCAAGACCAAGGAGGACGTCGAGGCGCATCCGATGGCCCGCGCGTTCGGCATCCGTGACGGCAACGGAATCGTCTTCGTCTCCAACACCGGCGACGTCACCCCGTCAGGATTCCTGCCGCTGGCTGTCGGCAACGTGAAGCAGTCCTCGCTGGTCAGCCTCTACCGCGACGACCCGATGATGCGCTCGCTGCGTGACCCCGACCAGTTCAAGGGCCGTTGCGGGAGCTGCGAATACCGCGACTGGTGCGGTGGCTCCCGCGCCCGGGCCTATGCCTGGACCGGCGACCCGCTGGAATCCGACCCGCTGTGCCCGTACATCCCCAAGGGCGGCAGCTTGTGAGGCTCCTTGTCGTCGGTGGCGGAATCACGGGACTGGCAGCGGCCTGGGAGGCGGTCCGCAGTTCCGGGGAGCCCGCAGAAGTCCTGCTCGTCGAGGCGTCCGACCGGTTCGGCGGCAAGGTGCACACCGAGCGCGCGGACGGCCTGCTGATCGAGCACGGTCCGGACTCGTTCGTCGCCTACCGACCGGCGGCCCTGCGCCTGGCCGAAGAGCTCGGCCTTTCCGGCGACGTGATCTCCACCAGCGGCACCCGGAAGGTGCACCTGCGCGCGCGAGGCCGCCTGCGGCCGATGCCCGCAGGCATGGGGATGGTGCTCCCCAGCAGGCTGCTGCCATTCGTGACCACAGGGATCCTCTCCCCCGCCGACAAGCTCCGCGCCGGCCTCGACCTCGTGCTGCCGCGACGCCTGGTGGCCGGTGAGGACATCTCGATCGGCGCCTTCCTGCGCGCCCGCCTTGGCGCCGGCATCGTCCGCCGGTTCGCCGACCCGATGATCGGCGGCATCTACGGTGCCGGCGTCGACGAGCTCAGCCTCGACGCCGTGCTGCCGTCGCTGCGCGCAGACGAGACAGCTCACCGCAGCCTCATGCTGGCCGCCCTCGCTCAGGGCCGGAAGGCACGCAGCAGCAACTCCCACGCCGGCGGACGGGGACCGGGCTCGCCGTTCCGGACCTTCACCGGCGGGCTGGGCAGCCTCGTCGACGCCCTCGTCGACCAGCTGGTCGCTGCCGGGGCCGACCTGCGGCTCAACACGCGGGTGACCGAACTCCGCCCGGCCGGTGCGGGTGCCGAAGCCGTGCTGGGCGACGGCAGCGTCGAGGCCGTGGACGCCGTCGTCCTCGCCGGCGGGGTGACCAGTTCGGCTGCCCTCCTGGCCCAGCCGGCCCCCGCATCGTCCTCGGCGCTCTCCCGGATACCCCTGGCGACCTCCACTGTCGTGACGCTGGCGTATCCGAAGGCCGCCTTTGCCACACCGGTCACCTCACACGGCTGGCTCGAGGCCGACCCGGCGCCGATCAGCGGCATCACCGTGAGTTCCGCCAAGTGGGCCGGGAGGGCCCCTGAGGACACGGTTCTCATCCGGGCGTTCGTGCCGGAGCGCCTCGGTCAGATCGCCATGGCCGAGGATGACGAACTGCTCATGGCCGTCATCGGACACCTGTCCTCCGTACTGGGCGTTGCGGAAGCCCCGAGCCTCGTGCGCGTCGCGCGCTGGCCGTCGATGATGCCCAAGTACACCGTCGGCCATCTCGACACTGTTGCGGCCGCCGAAGCCGGACTCGCCCACCTGCCCACGTGGCGCCTTGCCGGTTCGGCACTGCGGGGAGTCGGGTTGCCCGACTGCATCGGCGACGGTCGCACACAGGCGACGCTTGCAGTCTCCGGCGCGGCTAGGGTCGACGCATGACAGCTCCAGAGACGATCAGCTACACCTGCTACGCCGTCTTCAGCCGCCAGCAGACGGCACCCGACACGGTGGAGGCCAGCACGACAGCGCTGGTGGAAAGCCTCACCGCAGCGGGGATCACGGTCCGCGGGCTGTATGACGTCGCGGGCATGCCGTCGTCCGCCGATCTGATGGTGTGGCTCCACGGGCCTTCGGCCGCCGCCCTCCAGGAGGCCATCCGCCGCTTCGAACGCGATGCGTTCGCAGGCACGGCCGACCTGGTGTGGTCGGGCTTCGGCGTGCACCGCCAGGCCGAGTTCAGCCGTGAGCACGCCCCTGCGTTCATGCTCGGCATCGAGCCCAAGGCGTGGCTCACCGTCTACCCGTTCGTGCGCTCCTACGAGTGGTACCTGCTGCCGGAGCAGGAGCGGCGCGACATGCTGGCCGAGCACGGGTTGCTGGGCCGCGACTATCCGCAGGTGGCTGCCAACACCGTCGCGGCGTTCGCGCTCGGCGACTACGAGTGGCTGCTGGCACTCGAGGCCGATGAGCTCACCGACCTGGTGGACCTGATGCGGCACCTGCGCGCCTCCGAGGCCCGCCGTCACGTCCGGCTGGAGGTCCCGTTCTACACCGGTCACCGCATTGCGCCGTCCGACCTCCCGCGGGTGCTGCGATGACCTCCGAAGCGAGTACTACGTTGAGCTACGATGCCGTCGTCCTGATGGGCTTCGGTGGCCCGGAGGGCGAGGACGAGGTCGTCCCCTTCCTCGAGCGGGTCACCGCCGGCCGCGGGATCCCGACCGAGCGCCTGCGCGAGGTGGGCCAGCACTACTTCACCCTCGGCGGCGTCAGTCCGATCAACGCCCAGAACCGCGCGTTGCTCGCAGCGCTGCACTCGGCCCTGAGCGCCGCGGGCGTCGAGATCGAGACCGTGCTGGCGAACCGCAACACCCCGCCCTTCGTCGCCGACGTCCTCGCAGACCTGGCTGCCCGCGGGCATCACCGGGTGCTCGGGGTCGCCACCGCCGCCTACTCCGGCTACTCGAGCTGCCGCCAGTACCGCGAGGACCTCGGCCTGGCCCTGGCGGCGTCCGAGCTCGACCTGGAAGCGCGCAAGCTGCCGCCGTTCTATGACCTGCCCGGCTTCGCCGGCGCCATCACCGAACTGCTACTGGAAGCGC
>JBBRIY010000169.1:0-6217 GCA_038220215.1 Propionibacteriales bacterium | reverse complement strand
ACGCACCGGTGATCTCCTTGTCGCGCTCGGGGAACCGTGCGCCGAGTTCGGCCTTCAGGTCCGCGAGGAGCGACTCGGTGGTGGTCTCACGCTCTGCCTTGCCGGAGATGCTCATGACCGACTTCAGCCGATCGGTGCCGGCCTCGGCAACAGCGTCGAACACGTCGGGCTGGTAGTCGAGGAACACGGGGAACTGCGAGACGGCCTTCGGCAGCATCGCTGCCAGCTCGGCCTGCGCGTCGCACAGTGCCTTGATGAACGGCTTCGACGCCTCGATGCCCTGTGCAACGACCTCTTCGGTCGGAGCGGTGCGGCCGGAACGGACGAGGTCCCAGGTGGCCTCGGTGGACTCGGCCTCGACCATCATGATCGCGACGTCGCCGTCAGGCATGACGCGGCCGGCGATGGCCATTTCGAAGGTGGCACCGGCGCTCTGCTCGACCGTCGGGAAACCGACCCAGGAGTCACCGATGAGGGAGATCCGGACGGCACCGACAGGGCCGCTGAACGGCAGGCCGGCCAGCGTGGTGGAGGCGGAGCCGGCGTTGATGGCCAGCACGTCGTAGCGAACGTTCGGGTTGAGGGCCATCACGGTGATGACGACCTGCACCTCGTTGCGCAGCCCCTTGACGAAGCAGGGACGCAGCGGACGGTCGGTCAGGCGGGCGGCGAGGATGGCGCCCTCGGAGGGGCGGCCTTCGCGGCGGAAGAAGGAGCCGGGGATGCGGCCGGCGGCGTACATCCGCTCCTCCACGTCCACGGTGAGCGGGAAGAAGTCGATGGCGTCACGCGGGTTCTTGGCCGCGGTCGTCGCTGACAGGAGCATGGTGTCGCCGTCCATGTAGACAGCGGCGCTGCCGTTGGCCTGCTTTGCCAGCAGACCGGACTCGAAGCGGACCACGTGCTTGCCGTGGGTGCCGTTGTCAATCACGGCTTCGGTGAAACGAAGGTCAGGACCTTCCATTCGGATTCCTTTCGGGTTTCCGCCCCGTCACCGCACTCGCCCGGTCTTCGATCGAGGCTCGCGGGAGGCCGGCGTACCGGGCCCGAAAGTCACTACCGAGGACCAAACCAGATCCCGGCGGGGGCTCTTCTTGGGTGTGAAAGCACGACTGGCCGGTGACGGGAATCCCGTCACCGGCTCGTCATGAAGCTGAAGTCACCGACGCAGGCCGAGGCGAGCGATCAGTGCACGGTAATGCTCAACATCGTCTCTCATGACGTAGTTGAGCAGGCGGCGGCGCTGGCCGACCATGAGAAGCAGGCCGCGGCGGCTGTGGTGGTCGCCCTTGTGCACCTTGAGGTGTTCGGTCAGGTGCGAGATGCGCTTGGTGAGCAGCGCGATCTGGACATCCGGTGAACCAGTGTCGCCCGGAACGGTCGCGTAGTCTTCGATGATCTTCTTCTTGGTGTCAGCGTCCATACTGTTCGCTGCTCTCCTCTCGGTTTCCCGTTGCACGGCGCTCCCGGCGCCAACTGGCACGAATCTCGGTGAAGGGATCGTTGGGAGCTCTTGGGCATCCGCGGCCGTCTTGACGGCGCAGCCACTCTACCGGTAACGCTCCAGTCCCCGCGAATCGCGTGGATCCGCTAGTCAATCCGTATCGGCTTTGTCCCATTGCGCAGTTCTACGCCCAACGTCTGAGAGGATGGCGGCGCGCCCCGCGGTCACCAACCGCCTGGGGCCGACCCAGCATCCGACGTTCACTAAGGAGTGAACCATGGCGGTAGTCATCGGCATCCCGACGAGCGCAGATCCGGCCGAGCGCCGGACGACGATCGTGCCTGATGTGGTGAAGAAGCTCCGGGCGGCCGGCGCGGAGATCGTGGTGCAGCGCGGGGCAACCGACGGTGCCTATACCGACGAGTCCAGCCTCGGCGAGGTCTCGTGGGTGGACACCACCGACGACGTGCTCGCCGCCGCAGACGTTGTGTGGGTGATCGGCCCGCCGGATGAGGCGACGCTGGCCAAGCTGCGTCCCGGCACCGTCCTGATGGGCATGCTGGCGCCGTATGCGTCCGCGGAGCGGGCCCGGCTGTTCTGCGAACGGCAGATCACGGCGTTCGCGATGGAACTCGTGCCGCGTATCTCCCGTGCGCAGAGCATGGACATCCTGAGTTCCCAGGGCGCGGCGTCCGGTTACCAGTGCGTGTTGATCGCGGCCGCCCGTGCACCCAAGTTCTTCCCGATGCTCACCTACGCCGCTGGCACGATCCGCCCGTCGCGTGTGCTGGTGATCGGCGCCGGTGTCGCAGGACTGCAGGCGATCGCAACGGCCAAGCGGCTGGGTGCGATCGTCGAGGCCTATGACGTCCGTCCCGACACCAAGGAGCAGATCGAGTCCCTCGGCGCCAAGTTCGTCGACACCGGCGTGAGCGCTGCCGGCGCCGGCGGGTACGCCCGTGAGCTCACCGAGGAGGAGAAGGCGGCGCAGGCCGACAAGCTCGGCAAGGCCGTCGCAGCCTGCGATGTCCTCATCACCACGGCAGCCGTCCCCGGCAAGAAGGCGCCGCTGATCATCTCCGAGGCCATGGTCGCTGCCATGAAGCCCGGGGCGATCATCGTCGACATGGCCGCCGAGACCGGTGGCAACGTCGCAGGGACGGTGGCGGGCAAGGAGGTCAGGGTGGGCCCGGCCCACGTGGTCGGACCGGTGAACCTGCCGAGCCGCATGCCCGTCCACACCTCGGAGATGTTCTCCCGCAACCTCTACAACTTCCTGGCCCCGATGCTCTCGGAGGGGCTCCTCAAGCTGGACTGGGACGACGAGGTCATCGCCGGTACGGCGCTCACCCACGCCGGCGAGGTCAAGCACCCGGTCGTCAAGCAAGTCCTCGGACTCTGAGCCAGAAGGAATAGCGCCATGCAAGACCTGTTGTTCATCTACATCTTCGTCCTGGCGGCGTTCACCGGCTATGAGGTGATCTCGCGGGTTCCTGTCATCCTGCACACCCCCCTGATGTCGGGCTCCAACTTCGTGCACGGCGTCGTGCTCGTCGGCGCCATGTACGCCCTCGGCCAGGCGGAGGGTCCCTTCCAGCTGACCCTCGGCTTCCTCGCCGTGCTGCTCGGTGCGGCCAATGCCGCCGGCGGCTACGTCGTCACCGAACGGATGCTGGCAATGTTCACGGCAAAGGCCAAGCCTGCCGTCACCACCGGCAAGGAGGCCTGAGAACATGACGTTCGTCGTGAACGCCGTCTACCTCGCGGTAGCCATCCTGTTCATCCTCGGCCTGAAGGCCATGTCGTCGCCGAAGACTGCCCGCAAGGGCATCATGCAGGCCGGCCTCGGCATGATCCTCGCCACCGTGATCACCTTCCTCTACCCGAATGCCGAAGGGTCCGGCCTGCTGTTCTTCGGTGAAGGCAAGTCGATCAACCTGATCCTCACCGTCGTCGCCATCGCCATCGGCGGTGGCGTGGCATGGTGGCTCGGCAAGGTCGTCAAGATGACCGACATGCCCCAGATGGTCGCCGTCTACAACGGCATGGGTGGCGGCGCTGCTGCCCTCATCGCCGCCGTCGAGTTCGCCCGGCACGACAACCTCGGCCCGGTCGTCAGCACGCTCGCCGTGCTGGGCGCCCTGATCGGTTCGGTCGCCTTCGCCGGCTCGATCGTCGCCTTCCTGAAGCTCCAGGGCATCATGAAGAAGACGTGGCGGCTCCCGGCCCAGAACCTGGCCAACATCCTGCTCGCACTCCTGGCCATCGTGCTCGGCGCAGCCATCGTGCTCCTGGCCGGGAACCCGGCGATGCCGATCATGCTGGTCGCGTTCTTCGGCCTGTCGCTCTTCCTCGGCGTGATCCTCACCACCCCCATCGGCGGTGCCGACATGCCGGTCGTGATCTCCCTGCTCAACGCCTTCACCGGACTCGCTGTCGGGTTCGAAGGCTACGTGCTGGGCAACCCGGCGCTGGTCATCGCAGGCATCGTCGTCGGCGCCTCCGGCACCCTGCTGACCCAGTTGATGGCCAAGGCCATGAACCGGCCGATCACCAACGTCATCTTCACCCCGATCACCGGCGAGGCCCAGGTCGGTGGCGGCGAGATCGCCGGCTCCATGAAGGAACTGTCCGGCATGGATGCGGCAGCGATGATGCGCTACGCGGAGAAGGTCATCATCATTCCCGGCTACGGCATGGCCGTCGCCGGCGCACAGCACAAGGTCTGGGAGCTCACCAAGCTCCTCGAGGAGGCCGGCGTCACCGTCAAGTTCGCGATCCACCCGGTGGCCGGACGGATGCCAGGGCACATGAACGTCCTGCTTGCAGAGGCGGGCGTGCCCTACGACATGATCTTCGACCTCGAGGAGATCAACGACGAGTTCCCCACCACCGACGTGGCCCTTGTCATCGGCGCCAACGACGTGGTGAACCCGGTCGCCCGCACGGACAAGGGCTCGCCCATCTATGGCATGCCGATCCTCGACGCCGACCGCGCCCAGAGCTGCATCGTGATCAAGCGTGGCAAGGGCGCCGGGTACTCCGGCATCGAGAACGCCCTGTTCTACCAGGAGAACACCTCGATGCTCTACGGCAGCGCGCAGCAGGCTGTCGCCGAGATCATCACTGCCGTCAAGACGCTGATCTGAGCGATCAGGACGCTGCCCCGGGCGTGCCAGCCCGTCAGGCAAGACACGTTTGCAGCCATTTGGGCAAGCGGTCACACTGGGAGCCTTGATTGCCGACGACCCTGGCGGAGGATGCATGACTTCTGAGCCGATAACCGTGCGCCTGTGCACAGCCGAGGACCTGCCCGCCCTGCAAGCCAAGGAGCCCCATCCCACGGCCGCGATCGCCCAGCGACACTTCGACCGGCAGGCAGGGGGTGGCTACTACTTCGCTGTCGCCCTGCGCGACGGGGAGCCACTGGGCACCAGCGTTCTCGATTGCGATCCGAAGAACAAGCTGTGCCCCGAGTTGAAGAACCTCTGGGTGTACCCCGATGCGCGCCGTCAGGGCGCTGCCCGCAGGCTCACCCGGTTCCTCGAGCAAGAGGCGGCGGCCCTGGGGTTCGTGGAGGTCTTCCTGCGAGTGAACCCGGACAACGAGGCAGCCATCCCGATGTACATCAGCCTGGACTACACCCCCACCGGCGACCACTCGATGACCCCCTACGAGACCTTCGACGCCGCCGGGGCCAGCACGACCTACGAACAACTGGACGCGGTCTACCGCAAGTCCCTGCTGGTCCGGTGACGCCGGCCCGACACTAACCGCCGGGCGCCACTCCGACGGCCGTCACGTCGACGCGGCGGCCCCCACCGCTGGTCAGCGTCAGCACGACCCTGTCCGGCGTGCAGGCAAAGCTCTCCAGCCGCACCTGGTGCTGCAGTGCGCGCACGGCGAGCAGGCCGAGGTCCCCGGTCTGGCCACCCCGCACCAGCAGGACGGTGGCATCGGCGAAGTTGAGGTTGGCGAACCCGAGTGCACCACCGGGGGTCAGCGAGCTCACCGGTACCCGCCGGTTCAGCAGGCGGGTGAGGTTGGCAGAGATGACGGCGGGAGAACTCACGCCGTACTCGGCCGAGACGGTGCGGGCAATCTGTGCGAGTTCGTCCATGTCGGACCCGAGCAGGTTCAGCCCGGCGACCGCATCGGTGGCCGGCTCGGTATGGGTGATCCATCGACCGAAGGGTCCGAGCCCGAACATGACCCAATTCTGCTCCTGCAGACCTCGCTTGGGAACCCCTTGGTGAATTGCGCCGCACTGTCCGATCAGAGCGGGGCGAGGAGTTCGTGGCAGCGCGCCACGTCGTCCGCCATCTTGACGATGAGTTCGTCGATATCGGTGAAGCGCACCTGGCCACGGATCCGGGCGATGAATTCGACAGAGATCGGCGCGTCGTACAACTCGAGGTCGTCGCGGTCGAGCACATAGGACTCCACCCGGCGGGACACCCCGTCGAAGGTGGGGTTCGTGCCGACCGAGATGGCGGCCGGCCAGCGCTCTGGCTCTCCCCCGGCAGGCAGCGCCTCGCCGTGAGCGTCGAGGCCGTCGCGCCGCGTCACCCAGCCGGCGTAGACGCCGTCGGCCGGGCACGCCAGGTTCGCGGGAACGGGCAGGTTGGCGGTCGGGTACCCGAGCGTCCGGCCCCGCATATCGCCGTGCGCGACAACGCCACGGAAGCAGAACGGGCGACCGAGATGTTCTGCGGCATGCGCGACGTCACCGGCAGCCAGCGCCTCGCGGATCCGCGTCGAGCAGGTCTCCTC
>JBBRIY010000168.1:0-6258 GCA_038220215.1 Propionibacteriales bacterium | reverse complement strand
CCGCTGATGCCTGCGGAGTCGAGGACGTCGGAACTGGACACCCGGACGTGGCCGAACTCGCCCGCGTAGCCGGAGGTACCCCCGAGCGGGATTCCGGCCGAGATCACCCCGCCGCCGATGCCGGAGGCACCCCCGTTGAGGTAGATCAGGTGGTCCTTGTCCCGCCCCGCGCCGAACTCGTGCTCTGCGAGCGCGCCGAGCGCTGCGTCGTTGGCCACCTGGACCCGGTAGCCGGTCGCAGCTGCCAGCGGTTCCCCCAAGGGCTCGTCGTGCCAGCCGAGGTGGGGGGCGTTGCGCACCACCCCGTCACCGGTCCGAATCTGCCCCGGCACGGCGATGCCGATCCCGGCGACGACCAGCCCGTCCAGTTCGACCTGCATGCCCGAGATCACCGCTGCGGTGATGCTCAGGACCTCTGTCGCCGAGGGGATCCGGTCGTACTCGTGCCGGATTACCCGGCGGACCTGCCCATCGAGGCCGACCAGCCCGATGGTGAGTACATCGATCTCGGGATTCACGGCGATCGCGGTGACCTCCGGGCGAATCGTGACAACAGGGCTCGGCCGGCCCACCTGCCCGAGGGAGTCCGGGTCATGCTCATCGACAAGGCCGAGGTCGACCAGGTCGGTGACAAGGCTCGCGATCGTCGACCGGTTTCGCCCGGTGCGCTTGCTCAGCGCGGCGCGCGATACGGGTCCCGTGCGGTAGAGGATGCCGAGCGTGGCCGACAGATTGGACCGTCGGACGTCCTCGGTCGTCCCGGAGCCGATGGCCACCGTCGTTCACCCCGCTCGTCGTTGCTGAATTCCGTGCCGAGGCTATCGCGCCGGGCGCGGCGTCGGCGTCAGCGCCCGCCGCGTCGCTTGTTGACGAGGTCGAAAGCGACCGCGAGGAGCAGCACGAGGCCCTTGATGGCCTGTTGCCAGGCGGCGTCGACGGAGAGGATGGAAAGGCCCATGTTGAGTACGCCCATCACCAGGCCGCCGATCATGGCTCCGGTGACGGTGCCGACGCCGCCCTGCACGGCCGCGCCGCCGATGAAGACGGCTGCGATCGCGTCGAGTTCGTAGTTTTGGCCCGCGGAGGCCACCGCACTCCCGGCTCGCGACGTGCTCACCACGCCGGCGAGGGCGGCCAGCATGCCGATGTTGACGAACAGGGCGAAGTTGACCCGCCTCGTCTTGACGCCGCTCATAACGGCGGCGAACATGTTGCCGCCCATGGCGTAAACGTGTCGCCCGAACACGGAACGGTTCAGCAGGAAGTTGTAGGCAAGGATCAACGCGGCAAGGATGATCAGGATGATCGGTGTGCCGGAGTAGTTGGCCAGTTGCCAGCACACGCCGAGGATCGCGGCCACGGCCAGGATGATCTTTCCCCAGAACGGGACTGCACCCTCGACGGGGAGGTGCAGCTTCTTGCGGCCGTTGCGGGCAGAGGTCTGGAAGAAGACCAGGAGCACACAGGCGATCACGGCGAGGACGATGGTCAACACGTCGGTCCTGCCCACCTGTCCGAGCCAGTTCGGCAGCCAGCCGGCACCGATGGCGACGAACTCGCTCGGCAGTCCGCCGATGGTGCCGCCGTGGAGGAAGACCAGGGTCAGGCCGCGGAACAGCAGCATGCCGGCCAGGGTCACGATGAAGGCCGGGATCTCGACGTAGGCCACCCAGAAGCCCTGCCAGGCGCCGACCAGTGCCCCCGCCAGGAGGGCGACGAGCACAGCCAGCCACCAGGGCAGGTGCCAGTCGTTGATCGCAAGGGCCGCCACCGCACCGACCATGGCGACCACGGAACCGACCGACAGGTCGATGTGGCCGGCGATGATCACCATCACCATGCCGATCGCCAGGATGAGCACGTAGGAGTTTTGTTGGATCAGGTTGTTGACGTTCCCTGGAAGCAGCAGCCGCCCACCGGTGAGCACCTGGAACAGGACGATGATCGCAACCAGCGCGGCCAGGATTCCGTACTGCCGGAGGTCGACCGCCAGCTTTCGTGAACCGGCGGGCTTGTCGGTAGCCGGCTCGGCGGTGGTCTGGGTGCTCATTTGAGCGCTTCCTTTCCCATGGTCATGAGGTACATGAGGCTTTCCTGGGTCGCCTCCGAGCGGGGCACGTCGCCGGTGATGGCGCCCTCGGAGATGGTGTAGATGCGATCGCACATACCCAGCAGTTCGGGGAGCTCGGAGGAGATCATCACCACTGCCTTGCCCTGGGCCGCCAGCTGGTTGATCAGGCCGTAGATCTCATACTTGGCTCCCACATCGATGCCGCGGGTGGGCTCATCGAGGATCAGGATGTCCGGTCCGGAGACCAGCCACTTGCTCAGCACGACCTTCTGCTGGTTCCCGCCGGAGAGCTTGCCGACGACCTCGGAAACGGTGGGGGTCTTGATGTTCATGTTGCGCCGGTAGTCCTCGGCGGTGACGTACTCGCGGTTGCGGTCGATGATTCCCCACTTGGCGAACCGGGCCAGCGCGACAGCCGAGATGTTGGTGCTCACGGTGCCGATCAGGTTCAGGCCGTAACGCTTCCGGTCCTCTGTGACGTAGGCGATGCCGTTGGCAACCGCCTCATCGACGGTCGCGGTACTGATCTCGGCGCCATCCTTGAAGACCCGGCCGGAGATGTTGGTGCCCCAGAGCCGACCGAACAGGCTCATCGCCAGTTCGGTCCGCCCGGCCCCCATCAGGCCGGCGAAGCCGACGATCTCGCCGGCGTGGACGGTGAAGGATGCGTGGTCGACGACCATCCGTGAGGTGTCCACGGGGTGGTAGGCGATCCAGTCCTCGACGCGGAACAGTTCGCGACCCACCTGCGGTTCGTGCGGCGGGAAGAGGTTGTTCAGCTCCCGGCCCACCATGGCCTTGATGATGCGTCCCTCGGTGGCGCCCGGCTCCGACATGTCGATGGTCTCAATGGCCTTGCCATCACGGATCACGGTCACGCGGTCGGCAATCCGGCGTACCTCGCGCAGCTTGTGGGAGATCAGGATGCAGGTGATGCCGTGGTCGCGCATGCCTGCGATCAGGTCGAGCAGGTGGTCGGAGTCCTCGTCGTTGAGGGCTGCTGTCGGCTCGTCGAGGATCAGCAGGGAGACGTCCTTGGCCATCGCTTTGGCGATCTCGACCAGTTGCTGCTTTCCGACGCCGAGTTCAAAGATCTTGGTTGCCGGGTTCTCGGCCAGCCCGACCTTTGCCAGCAGGGCGCCGGCCTCGATGGCGGTGCGGTCCCAGTTGATGATGCCGCGCGTCGAGCGTTCGTTGCCGAGGAAGATGTTTTCCGCGATCGACTGCAGGGGATTCAGCGCCAGTTCCTGGTGGATGATGACGATCCCGGCCGCTTCGCTGGAGTTGATGTCGCGGAAGGTGGCCTCCGCGCCGTTGAGTTCGATGACGCCGCTGTAGGTGCCGTGCGGGTAGACCCCGCTGAGGACCTTCATCAGCGTGGACTTGCCCGCGCCGTTCTCGCCACAGATCGCGTGCACCTCGCCGCGGGCGACCTCAAGGGACACCTCATCGAGCGCGCGCACCCCGCTGAAGTCCTTCGTGATGTCCCGCATGCGCAGGATCGGGTCATTGACAGTCATGGGTTCGCCTCGTCAGAGCAGATGGGAACCGGACGCCGGTGGCGGTTGCCCGCCACCAGCGTCCGGGCTAGATCACAGACCGACGTCGGATGCCTTGAGGAAACCGGAGTCGATCAGCTTGCTCTTGACCGTGTCCTTGGTGACGACCTCGGGCTCGAGCAGGAAGGACGGGACAACCTTGACCCCGTTGTTGTAGGTCTTCTCGTCGTTGACCTCCACCTTCTCGCCCTTCGAGATCTGCTGGATCATCGTGAACACGCGCTCGCCGAGCTTGCGGGTGTCCTTCCAGACGGTCATGGCCTGCTCGCCGGCGAGGATGGCCTTGACGTTGGCCTTGTCGCCGTCCTGACCGGTGATGAGCGGCCAGTCAGTGCCAACCTTGTAGCCGGCCGACTTCAGCGAGGCCTCGATACCAATGGCCAGTGAGTCGTTCGGGGAGAGGACGGCCTGGACCTTCTTGCCACCGGCGTAGAAGGAGGAAAGCCGGTTGTCCATCTCGGCCTGGGACTTGTCCGAAGCCCAGCCCTGGATGCCGATGGTGGTCCACTCGTCGTTGGTCTTGGGTGCCTTGCCGCTGGGGACGACGAGCGTGCCCTTCGTGACGTAGGGCAGCAGGATGTCCCACGCGCCGGAGAAGAAGAACTTCGCGTTGTTGTCGTCGGGGCTACCGGCGAAGGCCTCGAAGTTGATCGGCGTGGTCGCGGAGTCGAGCTTCAGCTGCTCCTTGAGGAAGGTGCCCTGCAGGGTGCCCACCTTGTAGTTGTCGAAGGTCGCGTAGTAGTCGACGTTGGGGGTCTTGTTGATCAGGCGGTCATAGGCGATGACCTTGATCTTCTGCTTGGCAGCCTCTTCGAGGACGGGGCCCAGCGCCGTGCCGTCGATCGACGCGATCACGAGGATCTTGGCGCCGCCGGCGATCTGGTTCTGGATCTGGCTGATCTGCTGATCAACCTTGTTGTCGGCGTACTGGAGGTCAACGGTGCACTTGGCTTCGGTCAGCTTCGTCTTGAGCTGCTCGCCATCGTTGATCCAACGCTCGAGGCTGCGGGTCGGCATCGTGATGCCGACGTTGCAGTCCGTGGCAGCACCCCCTGCGGCGCCGGAGCAGGCGCTCATGGAGAGTGCTAGCGCGCCCGCCGCCACGAGGGCAACGAAACGGGTCTTCTGCGACATCTGTGTTCCTCTCTGAATACTGTCGCGGGAACCGGGCCGAACCACCCTGAACGGCACCGGGCCAGAGGTCACCCGGGGGCGACCTGTTTGTCTGTGATGGCAACATAAGGCAGATTTGCGCAGATTCTCAAGTATCTCGCATAACGATCTGGTTACTCCGGGCACCGTTTGTTTGGCCTTTGGGCATGCACATTGCCGCCGGAGGGCTGTTCCCGGGTCGTTAAGGGATCGGATTTGTCGCCCACCCCGAGGTTTCCTGCGGCTTGTGGACAGCCCTTCGAGGCTGGGATAAGTTGGCTTCCACAACATTCGCTCATCGACGAGAGAGATTGGACGTCCCGTGACTCTCACCCCAACTGCCTCTGACCAGTTCACCTTCGGCCTGTGGACGGTGGGCTACAACGGCACCGATCCGTTCGGCGGCCCGACCCGCGCACCCCTGGACGTCGTCCACGTGGTGGAGAAGCTCAGCGAATACGGCGCGTACGGCCTGACCCTGCACGACGACGACCTGTTCGCTTTCGGTTCGACCGACGCGGAGCGCCGTTCCCAGATCGACCGGCTGAAGGGCGCCTGCGCAGCGACCGGGCTGAAGGTTCCGATGATCACGACGAACCTGTTCAGTGCCCCGGTGTTCAAGGACGGTGGCTTTACCAGCAACGACCGGGCCGTGCGTCGGTTCGCTCTGCGCAAGGTTCTGCGCAATATCGACCTGGCGATTGAGCTGGGTGCGTCCACCTTCGTGATGTGGGGTGGCCGCGAAGGCGCAGAGTACGACGCTGCGAAGGACATCCGTTCCGCGCTCGAGCGTTACCGCGAAGCCGTCAACCTGCTGAGCCAGTACGTCCTGGACAAGGGCTACGACCTGAAGTTCGCCATCGAGCCCAAGCCGAACGAGCCCCGTGGCGACATCCTGTTGCCGACGGTCGGTCACGCTCTGGCCTTCATCAACTCCCTGGAGCACCCCGAGATGGTCGGGCTGAACCCCGAGGTCGGGCACGAGCAGATGGCCGGGCTGAACTTCGCGGCCGGCATCGCCCAGGCGCTCTACCACGGCAAGCTGTTCCACATCGACCTCAACGGCCAGCGCGGCATCAAGTACGACCAGGACCTGGTCTTCGGTCACGGCGACCTGCACAACGCGTTCGCCCTCGTCGACCTGCTCGAGAACGGCGGCCCGAACGGTGGGCAGTCCTACACCGGCATGCGGCACTTCGACTACAAGCCGTCGCGCACCGAGGACGAGTCGGGCGTGTGGGATTCGGTGCAGGCCAACATGCACACCTACCTGCTGCTGAAGGAGCGGGCCAAGGCCTTCCGGGCCGATCCCGAGGTGCAGGCCGCCCTGGCCGCGGCCAAGGTTGCAGAACTTGCCGAGCCCACGCTGGGCGAGGGTGAGTCCTACGACGACCTGCTCGCCGACCGGGCCTCGTACGAGGACTTCGACAGTGGCGCCTACTACGCCGGCAAGGGCTTCGGCTTCGTCCGGCTCCA
>JBBRIY010000167.1:0-6321 GCA_038220215.1 Propionibacteriales bacterium | reverse complement strand
GAGGGCTCGGAACTGGCGTTCACCTTCACCGGTGTCGCAAAGACCCCGATGCCCGAGTCGACAGCCGAGTTGGGCCGCACGTCCTGACAGTCGCAGCCTGAACGTACGAGGGCCCGATCCCCTGGGGGATCGGGCCCTCGATCGTTTCCGGGGGGACGGTCAGGCCATCCCAATAAGGCCGATCACCATGATCAGCACAAACATCGTGCCGAGGGCGAGGAAGGTGGTGCCGATGATGCCGAGGACGAGCCCGGCGGTCAGCGAGCCGCTGGGACGCCACCGTCCGGGGAAGGTGGCCATCTCGCGCTTGCCCTTGGCTGCCAGGTACCACGCCACCGGACCAAGGAGCTGGAAGAAGAACACCCCGATGATGCCCAGCACCAGCGATACCACCGCGTTCGGGTGCTCGGACAAATTCGCCGGAGTGCTGTAGCCATAGTCGTAGCTCACCGGGTCGTGAATCACGGCAGGCCAGGCCTGCTGCTGAGGAGCAGGTGCCGACGGCGCGGTCGGGTAACCCTGGTAGATGTTCTGGGCCCCGATGGAGTCCATGGGACCGGACGGCTCCGCGAAGGCCTGCGCCGGGACCGGCCTGTAGGGCGTTGGCTGCGGTACCACCTGGGGCTGCACGTAGTTGGTCTGGGGCTGGGCGTAGCTGGTCGGGGTGTATGCAGCGGGCGACGGGTAGGCGGCCGGCGGTGGGTAGGCGTCCACCGGCGGGTAGGCGTCCACCGGCGGGTAGGCCACAGGAGGCACGGACGCCTGCGGGGAGGCTGGCTCCGGTACGGGGGGCGCCGGCGGCTGGGTGGCGTAGGTCTCGCCGTAGCCCGGCGCGGAAAGCTCCAGACCGGAGTCCGCAGACCAAAGGCTGGCCGGGTTGGTGGGATCAACGAGCGTCTCCTCGGCGAAAGGGAGCTGCTCGGTCGGTGCGTAACCGGCTTCGGGGACGATCGGGATGGTGGCATCGCTGCCGTCGTCCGTCGGGCGTGCGGGGGAGTCGGTCATTGTTACCTCTGGCTGGCTGTTGTGCTCTTGTGCCAAACGGTACTCGGTCGCGTCGGTAACGCCGCCTTCGGCGTGGTGTGGCCTCCCGGGCACCCATCCGACCTAGCCTGAACGCATGGGTTCGCTGCTTCACCCTGTTGGCGCCCGGCCGGGCTGGGTCTACTGGGCCCGACGCGCCGGGATCGTCGCCGCGCTGGTGGCCGTGCTCGTGATTGTCATCGTTGCCTTCCGTCCGCCCGACTCCTCGAACATCACTGCCGTCCCCGCCGGTTCCGCGACCGCCAGCCAGCCACCCGCCGGAACCCCCGCTGCGACGCCGACACCGTCAGCGACCGCGAGCCCCACGCCCACCGGACCCCTTGCCTGCGACCAGACCAACAGCGGACTGTCGCTGGTCGGCTACCAGAAGGTGAAACAGGACGCCAAGCAGTCCTTCAGGATGGGTGTGAAGAACACCGGCGGGCAGCCCTGCGTGCTCGACCTCACGGCCACCACCTTCAGCCTCAGCGTCACCAGTGGCACCGACGGGATCTGGAGCACCGCCGACTGCGCGAAGTGGGTCCCGGCAAAGAAGCAGACCCTGAAGGCGCAGCAGTCCTATGAGTTCAGCATCGAGTGGGGCCTTCTGCGGTCCGCTGAAGGCTGCAAGGAGGTCAAGGGGATGCTCAATCCCGGCACCTATGTGGCCCAGGCCGTCTTCGCCGAAACCGTGAAGTCGCGCCAGGTGTTCCTGGTCACGAAGGCGGGTTAACCTCCCTCGATCACGCTGAGCACCGGACGCGACCCGTACTGGTCGGTCGGCTGCTGCCGTTCCTTCGGACGCAATTGCAGGGCCTGCAATGCTGCCGCCACCGTGCCAACCTCGACGACCCGCAGGCCGCGGATGCGTGCGGCGCCGCTGCCGGCGGGAACCAGTGCCACTTCGAACCCAAGTCGTGATGCCTCGGCCAGCCGGCGATCGACGCCCGGAACCCGCCGGAGCTCACCGGAAAGGCCGACCTCGCCGAGTGCGACCACCGGAAGGCTGAAGGCCCGGTCAAGGGCAGCCGAGGCGACGGCAATGGCGGTTGCGAGGTCGGTGGCCGGGTCGGTGACGCGAACACCGCCGACCGTGGAGACGTAGACCTCCCTGGTGTGCAGCTTCACCCCGGCCCTTCGCTGCAGCACGGCGAGCACCATCGCGACGCGGCTCGCCTCGACCCCGTGGGTAACGCGACGCGGCACCGGGGCAGCGCTGGGTGCCACCAGCGCCTGCACCTCGGTCAGCAGCGGACGCCGGCCCGCCATCGTGATGCTCAGGCACGTGCCCGGCGTCGGCTCGCTGTGCTGGGACGTGAACAGCCCGCTGGCGTCGGCCACCTCACGGATGCCGGTCTCGACAAGCTCGAAGCACCCGACCTCGTCCGCGGGGCCGAACCGGTTCTTGGTTGCCCGCAGCATCCGGAAGCCGCTGTGCCGGTCGCCCTCGAACGAGAGCACGACGTCGACGAGGTGCTCAAGGGTGCGCGGGCCGGCGACGGTGCCCTCCTTGGTGACGTGCCCGACGAGGATCACCGGCATTGAGCGCAGCTTGGCCACCCGCACGAGGGCTGCGGTGACTTCCTTCACCTGGGCAACGCCGCCAGCGGCGGCGTCCCCCGGTACGCAGACGGTCTGGACCGAATCGAGCACCAGCAGGTCGGGAGAAAGCTGCTCGACATGCCCGAGGACGGTGCCGAGGTCGTTCTCCGCCGCAAGGTAGAGCCCGTCCGTGACCGCGGAGGTGCGCTCTGCCCGCAGGCGAACCTGCGCCGCCGACTCCTCCGCGGTGATGTAGAGCGTGCGGCGGCCGGCGCGGGCCCACCGGTTGGCCACCTCGAGCAGCAGGGTGGACTTGCCCACGCCCGGCTCGCCGGCCAGCAGCACCACCGAGCCAGGGGTCAGTCCAGAGCCCAGCACCCGGTCGAGTTCGGGAATACCGGTGGGGATGGACCGCGCGGAATCGAGTGGGACCTCACTGATCAGCTGGGCGGCCTGCGTGGGCGCGGAGGACGCGACCCGTGCCGTCGGCGTGGAACTCTCCGCAACGCTGCCCCAGGCCTGGCATTCACCGCAGCGGCCCACCCATCGGGGCGAACTCCAGCCGCATTCGGTGCAGCGGTACGGATTGGCAGAGCTCTTGGCCATGCCGACAACCTAGGGGCCGCCTCTGACAGTCCGGTGGGACGTCAGATCTTGACGGAGCCGTTCGCCGTCTCGAACGTGACCGAGCGGATGCCGGGCTGGCCGTTCTCTGCAGTGAACTTGATCTTCACGCCGTCGAAGACCTCGCCGATGGCGATGCCCATCCAGTCCTCGACGCGCTCGCGGTTGCCGGTGATCTCGATCTTCTTCAGCCTGATCTTGCCGTCAAGGGCACTGGGGAGGACCGACGGATCGGAGTCCCACTTCAGGAAGTACGGCAGCTGCGGATCAGCCAGCAGGCCCTTCACGCCGAGTTGCTCCCATTCGAGGAGCCGGCCGTCGGGGAAATGCCGCGAGCCGTGAACGGACTCCCGGTCGAGGCGTTGTTCCAGGGGCGCGAGATCATCAACGGAGATCACCCAGCCCATCCATCCGCCGCCCATTTCCGAGCGTGCGCGGACGGCCTGGCCGAACGGCGCCTTGTCGGCCGCCGGGTGCTCAAGCACCTCGACGACCTCGATGTAGCGGTCTTCAGCCAGCGGCAGGATGTGATTACGGGTGCCGAACCTGGGATGGAAGCCGCCGTCGCGGAACCGCTCGCCCAACAAGGCGCTGAGTCGTTCAGACTCGGCCCTGAGGCCAGCCGATCCCACCGCGAAGGTCAGATGGTCGACATGCATGGGCACCATTGTGTCTGTCTGCCCATCAGGACGCTAATCGAGCGGTATTCTGCGCTCCTGCGCGCTCTGAACGACCACGACGAAGGTCGCCTACGATGGTCGGGTGCCCCAGGTGCCCGATGACTCCGTGAAGGTGGCGCTGTCGACGTCGTCGGTGTATCCGGAGTCGACCGCCGCCGGCTTCGCGCTTGCCCGCAGGCTCGGGTACGACGGCATCGAGCTGATGGTGGGAGTCGACCCGGCCTCGGCGGACGTGGACGCCGTCCAGCGACTTTCTGAGTACCACGAGCTGCCTGTCCTCGCGATCCATGCGCCCACCCTGCTGCTCACGCAGCGGACCTGGGGTCCTGACCCGTGGGAGAAGCTGGACCGTGCAGCGATGGCCGCCCACCAGCTCGGTGCCGACGTGGTGGTCCTGCACCCACCATTCCGCTGGCAGCGCGGCTACGCCGCAGGGTTCACCCAGGGCATCCGGCGGCTGGAGGAGTCCACCGGGCTCACGTTCGCCGTCGAGAACATGTATCCGTGGCGTGGGCCTGGCGGCGGGGACGTCCGCGCGTACTCGCCCAGCTGGGACTGCGCAGCCCTCGACTGCGACCACCTCACGCTCGACCTCTCCCACGCTGCGACGGCGCGCCAGTCCTCGGTTGCCATGGTGCGTGACTGGGGTGAGCGGTTGCGGCATGTCCACCTGACCGACGGCACGCCGGGCACCGCCGACCAGCACCTGTTACCGGGACAGGGTGACCAGGACGCCGCCGGCGTTTTGCGCGAACTGGTTCGCACCGGCTACACCGGACACGTGGTGATCGAGGTGCAGACGCGAGGGCTGTCCCGCACGGAGCGCAGCAACGCCCTCGCCGTGAGCCTCAACTTCGCCCGTCACCATCTCACGACCACTGTCGAGCAGATCCGGTGACAACCGAAGCCTTCCCCGCCGCAGGGATCGACGGGACAACGCGCGTCCGTCCGGGCATTGAGCTGCTGCTTGTGCTGGGAGTCTCGCTCGGCCAGTCGGCGGTCTACTCGATCCTCTCGATCATCGACAAGCTGACCATCAACACCCCGCTCAACGAGCAGACAACCTCGATGAACAACTCGGTGGTGCCTGACCGACCCTGGCTGGACCTGGCCTACCAGCTGGCCGGGCTGGTGTTCCCCCTGGTGCCGGCGTTGTTCGCTCTCTACCTGCTGCAGCGCACCGGAGACCGGAGACGGATCGGGCTCGACTTCCACCGTCCGCGGTTCGACATCGGCTGGGGTTTCGGCCTCGCAGCGGGTATCGGGATTCCCGGGCTCGCGCTGTACTTCGCCGCCCGCGCGTTCGGCCTGAACACCAACGTCTCGCCGGCAAACCTGGCAGCGAATTGGTGGACGGTTCCCGTGCTCGTCGGCGCGGCCGTCATGAACGGCCTGCTCGAAGAGATCGTGATGATCGGTTTCTGGTTCGTACGGGGGCGCCAGCTGGACTGGCCGATCTGGGTGGTGCTGGTCTCCAGCGCCGTCGTGCGGGGCAGCTACCACCTCTACCAGGGGTTTGGCGGGTTCGTCGGGAACATTGTCATGGGTCTGGTGTTCGGGCTGGCGTACCTCAAGTTCAAACGGGTGGGGCCACTGGTCGTGGCCCATGTGATCCTCGACCTGTTCTCCTTCGTCGGCTACGCGCTGCTGGCTCCGCTGGTCGACTGGCTCTGATCGCCGGTCATTCGTGAATCCGTCGCTACGCTGACCGGCATGAGCGGCTTTGGAATGATGTTCGTGTTCATCAACGGTTTCGCCATCCTGTTCATCGCACTCGTGATCGTTGCGATCATCGTCGCCATCACCAAGGGTGCCCGCCTGAAGGCGGCCAACAATGCCGCGCCCGAGGTGTCCGCGGCAGCCACAGTCGTCGACAAGCGGATCGAGACCCGCGGCGGCGGCGACATGGCCGTCAGCCAGCACCACTTCGTCTCCTTCGAACAGCCCGGTGGGGAACGCTTCGAACTCGAGGTTCCCGCCAACGAGTTCGGACTGCTGGTTGCCGGAGACCGCGGCTCGGTGACGATGAAGGGCACCCAGTACCTGGCATTCGCCAGGGAACTGATGCGCTGAGCGAGCCCCCCCACCGCGCCGGCGCACCCCGTCCTACCCGTCCCCACCTCCTCCCACACCGTCCCCACCTCGACGTTGCGCCCGCTAGTGCACGTTGCGCCTGCTGGAGCTGGCGCAACGTGCGTTAAGGGGCGCAACGTGGGCGTCGGGGCGGGTGCAAGGTCGGCAGCGCGGCGGGTCCCACTGAGGCTCGCGTCCAGCCCGGTGAGGCGGACGGGCACCGGAGCAGGGCACTCGGTTAGGCTCGGTACATGCGTGTAGGTGTATTTGGGGCAACCGGCCAGGTGGGCGGCGTCATGCGGACGCTGCTTGCCGAGCGCGGCTTCCCGGTGGACGAGATCCGGTTCTTCTCCTCGGCCCGTTCGGCGGGTCAGGCACT
>JBBRIY010000166.1:0-6322 GCA_038220215.1 Propionibacteriales bacterium | reverse complement strand
GTTCGACGCCCTGGTGGTCGAGGCCGCTGTGACCGCCAACGCCTTCACCGACCTGTTCCTCACGAAGCTCGACATCCTCAGCGGCTGGGAGAAGATCCCGGTCTGCATCGCCTACGAGGTCAACGGTGAGCGCACCGACCGGCTGCCGATGACCCAGACCGACTTCCACCACGCTGTGCCGGTGTACGAGTACCTCGACGGCTGGACCGAGGACATCTCGGGGTGCCGGAACTTCGACGAGTTCCCGGCGAACACCCAGGCCTACGTCCGCCGGCTCGAGGAGCTGGTGCGCTGCCGCATCTCCGGGATCGGCGTCGGCCCGTCCCGCGAGCAGGTGGTCATGCTGCACGACCTGCTCTGATGAGCAGCCCGCAGCCGTCCCCGTGGTGGGTGCCGATCCTGCTGGCGTTCCTCGGACTCACCGCGTGCTTCCTCACCGTCGCCTACCTGTCCTGGATCCAGGTGGAGGGCAAGCTCTATGTCTTCGGCCTGGTGATGGTGCTGGCCAACCTGAGCGCGACCATCGCAGCAATTTTCGCCTCGGGCATGGACGCGCGGAGCGGGCGGGTGGCCTGGTCGTGGTGGGCGCTGCTGGGCACGTTCGTCCTCGCCAGCATGCTGCTGTTCCCGATGATGGCGATGTGGGCGCCACGCTGAGCAGTTTCAGCCCAACGCTGTCCGCGCCCGCAGGAGCGCCCCAGGACCGCCCCCGGCTGCGGCAAGGGTGAGAAGGGCTGCGCCGACGATCGGCGGTGATGTGACCACAACGGGTTTCGCGGCGGGGGCGATGGCCCTGAGGCCGCTGGCGATCCGGTCCTGCAGACGGGCGTGCCCGGCCTGCAGGATGCCACCGCCGAGCACCACCGGCACTGCGCGATCGGTGAGGTCGAGGCGGGCAAGGCTGGCTCGGACGAATGCCAGCACCTCATCTGCTGTGCGGTCGACAAGGGCCTGCGCGACCGCGTCCCCGGCCTCGGCGGCTGCGAACACGGCCGGAGCGAGGCGCGCCAGGTCGGCGAACTCACGCTCCCCCAGGTGAATCTGTTCGGCCACTTTCAGCGCCGGCTCCCCGAGTTCCTGCTCGAGGGCTGGGGTGAGCAGGGTGTGCGGCCCGCGCCCGTCGAGGTCGCGGGCGGCGTGCCAGAGCGCCTCCGCACCCAGGCCGTGGCCACCGCCCCAGTCGCCGGAGATCGCGCCGAGTGCGAGGAAGCGTGCGCTGGCACCGTCGGCACGAACGCCGACGGCGTTCATCCCGGTGCCGCAGACCACGGCGACCGCGTCCGGTTCATCGGTTCCGGCGCGCAACAGCGCGAACAAGTCGTTGTCGACGTCGAGCCCGGCGGCCCAGGGCATGCCCGCCACGGCGTCGCGGTAGTCGGCAACCTCGCTGTCGAGGTCGAGCCCCGAGATGTACAGCCCGGTGCGGACGACTTCTGCACCGCCGGCCGCCTCGCGCACCAGCCGGTCGACGAGCGAGACGGAGGTGTCCAGTCCGAGGTAGTGCGGGCTGCAGCCCGTTCCACGGCTGCGGCCGGCCAGCTCGCCGTCGAGGGTGAGCGCCACGGCGTCGGTCTTGGAGCCACCGCCGTCGATCGCCACGATCACGGGGTTCACGCCCACGGCAGGAACCTCGCGTTCTGCGCCAGCAGCAGGTCGGTCAGCTTCTCCGCACGGTCGTGCTGGAGCACCAGCGGGTGCGCCCGCATCGCCCGCAGTACGCGGTCCCTGCCGCCGTGGACGGCAGCGTCCAGCGCCAGCCGTTCGTAGCCTGCGACGGCGGCGACAAGGCCGCGGATGTCGTCGGGCAGTGGCGCGACCGGTTCGGCGACGAACCTGTCGCCAGTGAAGCGCGCGGGCACCTCGATGACGTGGTCCTCAGGCAGGAACGGCAGCGTCCCGTCGTTGCGCAGGTTGACCACCCTCGGGGGACCCGACGCCCCGCGCATGGCTGCGAGGAGTTCGACCGCTGCCTCGGAGTAGAACGCCCCGCCGCGCCGCTCGAGCGCCTCCGGTTTGGTGTCGACGCCCGGGTCGGCGTAGAGGGCGAGCAGCTCGTCCTCGATCGCTTTGACGGCCTCAGCCCTCGTCGGTTCCTGCAGCTGTTCTGCGAGCACCTCGTCGTGGGCGTAGTAGTAGCGCAGGTAGTAGGACGGGATCATCCCCAGCTGGGCCAGCACGGCCGGGGCCGACTCGACCTCCTCCGCGAGTTCATCGAGCTGCCGGCCGAGCATGCCGGGCAGCAGGTCCTGCCCGTCGACGCTCACGCTCCGCTCCCAGGTGAGGTGGTTGAGGCCGACGTGGCCGAGCGCGATCGCGTCCGGGGCGACGCCCAGCAGGCCGGCGAAGCGGCGCTGGAAGCCGATCGCAACATTGCACAGGCCGACCGCGCGGTGGCCCTCCTGCAACAGGGCGCGGGTGACGATGCCGACGGGGTTCGTGAAGTCGACGATCCAGGCGTCCGGCTTGGCATGCTCCCGCACGGCGTCGGCGATCCGCAACACCACCGGTACCGTCCGCAGGGCCTTGGCGAACCCGCCGGGACCGGTGGTCTCCTGGCCGATGCACCCCACCTCATGCGGCCAGGTCTCGTCCTGGCGCCGGGTGTCCTGGCCGCCGACCCGCAATTGCAGCAGCACGGCGTCGGCGTCGGTGACGCCGGCGATCAGGTCGCTCGTGGCGACGACGGTCGCCGGGTGGCCGGCGCGGGCCAGCATCCGCCGGGCCATGCCCGACACCGGGCCGAGCCGTGCCGGGTCGGGGTCGACGAGGCAGAGCTCCGTGATCGGCAGGTCGGTGCGGGTGAACCCGTCGACCAGCTCAGGGGTGTACGTCGAGCCACCTCCGACGATGGTGAGCTTCATCAGTCCTCCTTGTCTGCGGACGCGACGATGGCGTCCTCGAGTCGTTCCCGGATGCTTTCCATCAGCAGGCGCTTCGCACCAAGGAGCACGGGGTTGTCGCCGGCCCGTCCGGCCAGCACCGGCAGGTCGCGTTGCGTCGACACCAGCGCCTGCACCAGGGCGGCGAGCTGTTCGCCGCCCACCAGGCCCGTCGGGCCGCCGAGCACGACCTGGGCGGGATCGGTCACCGCAGCGAGGGTCCCGACCAGCAGCGCGATGCGGTGCGCCAGCGAGTCCATGGCGGCGTCATTGCCCGGCAGGGCTGCGAGGGCCTCGGTGTACGAGGTGCAGCCGAGGAGGGCCGTGATCCCCGGCAATCCCACCAGGTCGGTGAAGTCGAGCGCGTCCGGGTCGATCGCCAGCGCGGAGCGGGGTACCTCCAGGTAGCCGATCTCGCCGGCAGACCCCGAGGCGCCGCGCTGCAGGTGGCCGCCGGCGTCCAGCCCGGCACCCAGGCCCTCGCCCAGCCAGAGGTACGCGAAGTCGACCAGCCCGGTGGCAGCAGCCTCGGCGACCGTGGCGAGGTTCACGTCGTTCTCGATGATCACGGTCAGACCCGTCGCCTGCTCGATCGTCGCGCGGGCGCCGCGCTCGGGCCAGCCGGGCAGGGTGTCGGTGAACGAGAGCCGATCGCTCGCGGAGTCGAACGCCGCCTGCACCCCGATGACGACCAGGCTCACCGACTTCCGGCCAACACCGGCGGCGGCGCAGGCGGCCGCGACAGCGGCTGTCACGTCACCCGCGGGCGTGCGGTCGGTGCCGGTGGTCAACGCGGCCAGCGGGTGTACCGCATCGGTCGGGTCGACGAGGACAGCCTCGATCCCGTCCTCCACCATGCTGATCGCGACACCGGTGAGGCTGTCGGTGCGCACCCCGTAGGAGGTGGCATTGGGCCCGCGGGCGCCGGTGACCTCCCCGGTGGGGGAGATCAGGCCAGCCCGTTCCAGGCGGGCGATCATCTGCCCAGCCGTCGGCTTCGACATGCCGGAGAGTGCCCCGAGCTGGGAGCGACTCAGGGGGCCGTGGGTGAGCAGCAGCCGGAACGCTGCGCGGTCGTTCTGGGAGGCCAGCCAGGCCGGGGTCCCCGTGATCGTCATGCTGCCCCTCCGCTCATGTCTCGGCACTCATCTCGCGGCGGACCTCGTCACGCAACTCACCGAGCCGGTCGGGATCGGCAGCTGCCTCGCGCAGTCGCTTCGTGTACTCATGTTGGGGGTTGAGGATCACTTCATCTGCCTGCCCACGCTCGACGATGTGGCCCCGGTACATCACGAGGATCTCGTCGGAGAAGTGGCGTGCCGTCGCCAGGTCGTGCGTGATGTACAGAACGCCGAGCCCCTCCGCGCGCTGCAGGTCGGCGAGCAGGTTCAGCACGCCCACCCGGATCGACACGTCCAGCATCGAGACCGGCTCGTCCGCGACGATGAAACGGGACCCGGGCGCAAGCGCCCGTGCGATCGCGACCCGCTGCCGCTGGCCGCCGGACAGCTCGTGGGGACGCCGCTCCAGGTAGGCGGCGCCAGGCGTGAGCTGCACCCGCTCGAGGAGCTCGACGACCCGGGCGCGGAGCGCCTCCCCTGTCACATCGGGGTGGTGGATGCGCAGCGGGCGCTCGATGTGATGGCTGATCGAGTGGAACGGGTTCAGCGAGGCGAATGGGTCCTGGAACACCATCTGCACCTGCCGGCGGTAGTCGGCCGTGGCACGCGCCGGCGTCGGACGGCCGTCCAGCAGCACCTCACCGGACGTCGGCGCCTCGAGCTTGGCGATAATGCGGGCGATCGTCGACTTGCCGGACCCGCTCTCGCCGACGAGGGCGACGGTGCGGTGCGGCTCGACAGTGAACGACACGTCGGCAACCGCATGCAGGACGGTCGAGGTCATCCCGTTGCGCAGTCGGAAGTCCTTGTTGAGGCCACGCACCTCGAGTGCTGCGTTCATGCCGCACCTCCCCGGACGAAGCCGCCGCGGGCACCGGTGAGGCTGGGGAAGCTGGAGAGCAGGTGCCGGGTGTAGTCCGCCTGCGGGTCATGGTAGATCTGGTCGGCAGCGCCTTCCTCGACGATCCGTCCCTCGCGCATGATCGCGATCCGGTCGCTGATCTCGATCAGCAGGGGCAGGTCGTGCGTGATGAAGATGACCGCGAACCCGAGGCGCTCCCGCAGGCGCATGATCTCGCGGATGATGCCGCGTTGAACGACGACGTCGAGGGCCGTGGTGGGCTCATCCATGATCATTACCGGTGGGTCCAGCGCCAGCGCCATGGCGATCATCACCCGTTGCCGCATGCCGCCACTGAGCTCGTGCGGAAAGGCCGACAGCCGGGACGGATCGACGCCGACGAGGTCAAGCAGTTCGGCGCAACGGTCGTCCCTTGCCGCACGGCGTAGCGACGGCCGGTGCGTCGTGAAGACGTCCTGCAACTGGGTGCGCACGTTCATCACCGGGTTGAGTGAGTTCATCGACCCCTGGAAGACCATGGACACCTTGCTCCAGCGGTACCGCCGCAGGGCTTCGGCGTCCATCGTGCCCACGTCGGTGTCGGTGCCGTCCGCGTCGTGGAAGATGACCTCGCCCGAGGTCATCACCGCCGGCGCCTTGAGCAGCCGGTTGACGCCGTAGGCGAAGGTGGTCTTGCCACAGCCCGACTCGCCGGCAAGCCCGAGGATCTCGCCGCGGTGCAGGGTGAGCGAGACGTCGCGGACCGCGTCCACCGGAGGGTTGACCTCGTAGGTGATCGACACGTTGCGAGCGGTGAGTACAGGCCGAGGGTTGGTCGTGTCGGGGTCCCCGCGGAGTTGTTCGGGGGAGCGAAGCGGAGGAGAAGAACTCCGTGGGGTTTTCATGCGAAGGAACCTCCCCCGGCGACGCCCTTGCCGGCCCGCGTGGCCTTGCGCTGCTGGCGCGCCGCCTGCGGTGCGAGCCGGAGCTTGGGGTTGACTATCTCGTCGATGGCGAAATTGACCAGGGAGAGTCCGGTGCCGAGCAGGGCGATCATCAGGCCCGGCGGCACGAACCACCACCAGGCCCGCGAGCCCACGGCTTGCCCGGTCTGGGCATCGTTGAGCATCGTGCCGAGCGTGATCGAGTTGGTCGGGCCGAGGCCGAGGTAGCTGAGGCCGGCCTCGCCGAGGACGGCGGCCATCACCCCGAAGATCAGCTGGGCTGCGATCAGCGGCACGAGGTTGGGCAGGATCTCGACGAAGATGATGCGCAGCCCGCTCTCGCCGGCCACCCGTGCTGCGGCTACGTATTCCCGCGTCCGAAGGGACCGTGCCTGTGCCCGCAGCACGACAGCCGACCCGGCCCAGCCGGTGATGCCGAGGATCAGGGCTACCAGCGTCGAGCTGCGGGCGAAGTCCCCGAGCCCTTCGGCGTTCTGGACGTAGGCGGCGATCACCATGACCAGTGGCAGGCCGGGG